>NZ_JCAKMY010000048.1:0-14963 GCF_059515845.1 Acinetobacter sp. CY79 | reverse complement strand
CAGCGCAATAAAATAGAAACGTTATTCAGCCTATTGAAAGGTCAATACAATTTAGTGACGAGTAAAGCACGCAGTGTTCGTGGATTTCTCAGTGGAATTTACGCCTCGTTATGTGCATATCAATTAACCCATCGAAATAAGCCAACAATTCAAATTATTGATTCATCGGCTTAAGCAGGATTCGGGTTATTTATGCTTATTTTTTGAGTGCACATGGCATAGGATTTGCTAATTCTTGTCTAATGTGTTGATCTTGATGCTGCTCTTGCCACTTGAGTGACCGACAATCGATGTATTCACAATAGGCAGATTTACCATTTTCACTATATCCATTGATCTCAACTGTATAGCAATAACTTCCTACATAACCTGCAGCTAAGCCAAATTTGTAATCCCCTCGGCTTTCACCGATGACTCTAATTGTTTTGTGCTCTGTTTTTAAATTCCATTCAAATTCACGTGGTAAATACATTTCATGTCCATTCGGCGTTTTTACCTTTGGATATACACGTAGAACCTTGAAATGAACATTTTCATCAAACATTTCTGATGTGCCCGCGCTTAAATCTCTCAAATACATACGCGATTGAACAATTTGATTGAAGCTATTTCTAATTTGAGCAAGTAAAAGTTGTTTATGGTTGTCTAAGTTAATAATTTGATAGGTGAAAAAATTTAAAGGTAGATAGGGAATATTAATCGCTCTTGCAAACTCGAATGAACCGAGTTGATCAATAATATATCGCTCACCTTTATAGTTAATTTCACCCTGACATCTACACAATAATGACCAATGATCAAATAGACCCAGCTTCAACTTGGTGAAATGCGAAATGATGGGGTAGGTTTCAATCTCCAAATTGACTGATAGCTCATTATCTTCACGTGTCAAATTAAAATGTGGAATCGCTCCAGTTAATCTCTCTTTTGAACCAAAGCTGAATGCATTTGATCTAATCTCACAATCATCTTGAATAGAATAACCATGAAAATGTCCGACCATATGTGGGCTGACACTGGTGATTAACGAAACGCTATCTAAAGGATAGGTTTTAATTGCGTATGGATTACGAATCATGGGGATATTAGGCTGACCAATAATGGTCAAAAAATTAAAATAATGAAGCGGTGCAGGTAAACCAGGAATCATCAATCCTTGATGAATAATTTTATAACGACCTTTAGGTCCGTGGTAATCAAGCTTTAAGGGAAACTGAGCTTGATTCTGTTGTTTGGATTCATCGACTAAATTCATTAACAACTGCATCTCAAGCTCCTTTTATAATAATTTTCTCTATGCGGAATTTTTCCGCGCCATAAATGTAGTCACAAAACCAGATAATGCATAAGCAATCGAAAGCACTAAAATTCCCACCGGAATGTTGTAAGTGATGGCGGCAAATATAAAGACAATAATGGGCAGTACGGCAAACGGTACGCGCTTACGATCTACTGTCTTAAAAGAATAGTACTTAATGTTTGAAATCATCAACAGTCCAACTGCAACAATGAGTACAGCATTGATGACTTGAATACCTGTTTCACGTAAATCAAAAATTTCTGGAAAATCTCGTCCCACCCAAACCATTGAAATAATCATGATCGCAGCCAAAGGACTTGCAACACCAATAAAGTAGCGTTTATCGACCACACCAATTTGCACATTAAAACGGGCTAAACGGAATGCCGCACACGCGGTATAAACAAAACAACATGCCAATCCAATTCGACCGAGATCATGCAAACTCCAGCTATACATTAAAATCGCAGGTGCAACACCGAAAGCCAGCAAATCAGAAAGTGAGTCGTACTGTTCACCAAAAGCACTTTGAGCTCCAATAGCACGAGCCACTCGCCCATCCAAACCATCTAAAAGTGCAGCAAGAAAAATTGCGTAGATGGCTTGAACAAAATCACCATTCATACTCGCGATAATCGAGTAGAAACCTGACAACAACGCAGCGGTTGTAATCAGGTTTGGCCACAAGTAGATTCCACGACGTTTAACCTTTTGCCCTTCTTGGGTATGCTCCTCTTCTTCAACTTCAAACGTGATTCCATCAAATGGAATTTCACGCTTGGAAGAGTCGCTTTCAGGCTTATTTATATTTGTCATTGTCGTCTATCCTAACTGTAACCTTAAAGAATGTTTAAAACTTATTCGCCGACTAACCAGCGCACGGCAGCATGACCACCATTTTCAGTCATACGTAAATGCGGGAATAACCATTGCAATGCTTCATCCGCATCTTGTGAGAACTTCCAAGGTGGATTGATCACCAGCAAAGCACAACCATTTAAGCCAACTGGGGTGTCATCTGGCCATACGCAAATTTCACAAACCAACTGACGGCGAATGCCCGTTTTCATCATTTTCTTTTCAAAACGATCAATCATGGCACGATCTTTAATTGGGTACCACACGGCAAAACAACCTGTCGGCCATTTTTTATGAGCTGCATAAAGCAATTCAACGAGTTGTGGGAAATCCTTACGTTCTAATTCATAAGGCGGATCGATCATCACCAAACCACGTTTTTCTTTTGGTGGAATCACACCCAATAAACCTTCATACGCATCACGCTCATGCAGACCTGCACGGCGATCACGAATATTCATATACAACTGCTGAAATACATCTTTTTGCATTTCAAAAATAGTCGCTTTATCAATATCTCGCATCCCTTCAAGTGCGAACCACGGGGAACCTGGGTAAGCACCTTTACCAGAAGCCTCACGCATATCCTGAACGACTTTTAGATATTGTTTTACACCTTCAGGCGCATTACGGATAATTGAATCGTCAAGCTTTACCAAACGATGAATACCGTTTAAAAATTCACCAGACTTTTGCGCTGCAGATGTAGAGAGATCATATTTACCTGCACCACCATGTGTATCTACATAGCGATAAGGTTTATCTTTAGCGTTTAAACGTGTCAAAAGTTGAAGCAATAACACATGTTTCATGACATCGGCAAAGTTGCCTGCATGGAAATGGTGACGGTAATTCATGTTCAGATTAATTCCTAAGTTCAATCGGTATTTTAGCACGAAAAAAATATTCTTCACTGTCCATCGAATGCTCTAAGATAGACATGAATAATTTTGTATTTAAATTGATGACTTTTATGAACAGTTTTTCTCTGCCAAATACATGGGATATCGATCAAATCATTAAAGATTTTGATCATCAGGGATTTAGTATTTTAGATCACGCCTATCCACAAAATTATGTTCAAGATTTAATCGATGAATGCAGTTCAAATCTAAATCAATTTCGTGAAGCAGCCATTCAAAACGGTATTGTTAGCAATATTCGTAGTGATCATATTTTGTGGATCAATGACGATTTAAAGATGGCTCAATACCATATTCAATCACTTGAAGCCTTGTCTCAGCAATTTAACCGTGCTTTTTATCTCGGGATTAAAGAAGTTGAAGCTCATTTTGCATGTTATAACGCAGGTGAATTTTATGCTTTACATCGAGACAACCCACAAGGCAAAAATGGTCGAATCATTTCTTCAGTCTATTATCTCCATGAAGAGTGGCAAGATGATTGGGGTGGTGAATTACGCTTACAAGATAAAAATGACCACTGGCATACCATTCAGCCAAAACCCAATCGTATTGCATTATTTCAAAGTGATCTTTTACATGAGGTGCTTTTGTCAAAGCAACAACGCTTATCCATCACAGCATGGCTTAGACAAAGTGACGGACTGTTCTAATTGAAGTTAGACGTATTCGCTAAAATAACAACCTAGTTATAGCGTGTCTTAAATATGAGATTGTGTTTATCCTTTAAATTTTAAAATCAATCCCGATATACTCTGCACTGATCACTAAGGTATAGGCTCATGTTAAAAAATACTCAACAAATTGTCGCTCGTATTGGTGAGACAGATCAGTTGTATTTAGAAAACAATACGCCTGAACTTGCCTTGGAGCGCGCTAATTTAAGATTTGAATTGGTTAAATTTAGCCAAGTTCGCCAAGAACAAATTCACTTTTTACAAGAAGGTATTGTTCTACTAGAACAGGCGCGTGTTGAATACGAAGAAATTCCTATGTCACTTTATTTAGATTTATCGCTCGCTTTAGCTCAAGCCTATCTGCAGTATTATGACATTACCCAAGAAAAGCATCTGACTTTAATCGCTCAGCAGATTTTAAAACCGCTTACTTCGCATAATCGTGGTGACATCTTACTGTCACTTGCACATAGTTGTGCGGAAAAGAAAGAACTGGCATTAACACGTCATTGGCTGGCCAAATACAGTAAAACTGCTGACTTCGATTTGGAAACTTTAAAAAATCATCGTGCCTTTGATTCACTTAAAGAGGAACTTTGGTTTTCTAAACTTATTCAATCTAAGCTACATTAAACTTTAGTTCTGTTGAATATCAGAAATAGCTCGACCCATAAAAAAACGCCTTAAACAAGGCGTTTTTTTATGATTAAAGAAAAGTTAAAACTTAGATTCAAATGAAACAAATGTTCTCCTCCCTTTACGACCAATGAAATAAAAAAGCAAAATTTTAAAAAAATAAGAAACTCACTTAAATTCTGAAAATCAAACCACTTTGATTCGATATGAATCCATATGTAATTGTTGATTCAGCTCATCAATCCATAATGCCCAATCATCATCTTGAACCAAATGACTGATGAGAAAATCTCGCTGAGACTTATTCCAAAATGGCGCATCATGCAAATTTTCTGAAGCTTTAAGTTGATGTGTCCGTACATATAACTCAATTGCAGCAGCACTATTGGCTAAACCCAACTGAGAAAATAAAAGCTCCAATGAAGGTTTAGGTGACATATTTCTAGACATATCCATTTGGCCTCCTTATCAAACTCTCTGTCATGCTTTATTCAAATAACTTATAAGATTTTTATAAAAAAACCTAGCATTAAAACTAGGTTTGTTGTTTCTAATTGTGACTAAATTTTACATAGACTCATCAAGAATTAAGGCAGCTTTTTTATATTGTGGTTGAGCAGTTCATTTAGGGTATCGACAACGATGGCCCAATCATCATCCTTTTGCCAATGACTGGATAAAAAATTGCGTTGTGAATCCGTCCAAAAATCAGCTTCATGCATCATTACACCTTCAGGTAGCTGATGTTTTAACACAAATTCATCGATTGAAGCTGAATCTGAAGGAAGCCCCAATTGATCAAAAAGCAATTCCAAAGTCGGGTGTTGATCAAACATTTTATTCTCCAATAAAATTCTATTTATTCGTTTCTTAACCATAGCGTTGTTAAAAAATAAGTTCAGCTATATTCAATTATCAGCATGTTAAGTTTTGTAGAGCGCTCAGCATTAACGATTTTATAGACATAAAAAAAGCACCTCAGATGAGATGCTTTTTCAACTTAATTTATCAGATTAAATTATTTAACCATGTCTGCAATTGCAGCACGTTCTTCTTCTAACTCATTAAGCGTGAAGTTGATACGCTCACGGCTGAATTCGTCGATTTCAAGACCTTGAACGATTTTGTATTCACCGTTTTCACAAGTAACAGGGAAACCGAACATTACGCCTTCTGGAATACCATAAGAACCATCTGAAGGAATACCCATCGTTACCCATTCGCCGTTTGTGCCAAGAGCCCAATCACGCATATGGTCGATTGCAGCGTTAGCAGCAGAAGCAGCAGAAGACAAACCACGCGCTTCGATAATCGCAGCACCACGTTTACCAACAGTCGGAAGGAACGTATTTGCATTCCATTCTTGATCGTTGATCATGTCTTTTACGCTTTCGCCATTGATTGTCGCGAAACGGTAGTCAGCATACATTGTTGGAGAGTGGTTACCCCAAACTGTAAGGTTTTTAATGTCTTTAACCGCTTTACCCGTTTTTGCAGCAATTTGAGATGCAGCGCGGTTGTGGTCAAGACGCAACATTGCTGTAAAGTTTTTCGCTGGAAGATCTGGAGCAGATTTCATTGCGATGTAAGCGTTAGTGTTTGCAGGGTTACCTACAACAAGTACTTTAACGTCACGGCTAGCAACTTCGTTCAATGCTTGGCCTTGACCGATGAAGATCTCACCATTCACTTTAAGAAGATCAGCACGTTCCATACCTGGACCACGTGGACGTGAACCAACCAATAGAGCATAGTCAGCATCTTTGAATGCAACTTTAGGATCATCAGTACCAACCATACCTTCTAAAAGAGGGAATGCACAGTCTTGAAGTTCCATCATCACGCCTTTAAGCGCTTGTTGAGCTTTCTCAAAAGGAACTTCGAGCAATTGCAAAATAACTGGTTGATCTTTACCTAACATCTCGCCACTTGCGATACGGAATAATAGGCTGTAACCAATTTGACCTGCTGCGCCAGTTACGGCAACACGAACTGCTTGCTTCATCTAATTATCTCCAATTGAGGATCTTCAATGTGATTAAACCGTTAGTATTTAATCTAATAATCATAAACGCGGAAGATTGTACTCCAATCATTCCATGGATGCATCGAAAAGCGCATAAAATTCAACAAAAGTCTGATAGAAAATATAAATAGATAGCTAAAAATAGATCAGTAAGATCCCTGAATCATGAACGTTTTTGGACAATCTAAAGTTTGGCTATTGCTACATTGCTTATACTGACCATTCACTTTGTAACACACTTGAATATTCGTCAAAACTACCTGTCTTTTGGAATTAGTAGCACAACTGAACTGAATACTGTCTTTTTGTAGTTTAGGATTGAGTCGATAAAACTGACTTTTCAAGGTGCTTTGCTGAACGGTTTTATTATCCACGCCAGTAAGATCATCTGGAATTTTAAGATTCTGTGCTTTATTAATAATGTCTCTAAAATATTGACTCGCATTCATGGGTACACACCCTCCGATACTACGCCACAAGTTCATTCGTGCGTTTTCATCTGGCATGACACGTGCCACAACCTTAGTTTGTATAGGTGACAATTTTGCAGAAGAAGAAGTCGTACAATTACGCTGTGGAGTTTCAGGTAATAACCCTGTAATTGTGAGTGAATAGCCTTCCAAGCATTTACGTTGCTTAACTTTAGTTTTATCAATCGAACAAATCGCAGGTGTCATTTGGATATGCATGACATAGCCTTGCAGACCTTTGGAAGATGCTAATGCCTGAAATGAAGTTACAGAGCTTCCGACACCGACTAAAATCAGTGATTGAATCAATTTGCGACTGGTTCGGAAGCTGAATCTTTTCATAAATTGAAACATGCCTAAGCAACGTTGATCGGACTTTATTTGATCGCTATGTCAATAACGATTGAAACTACTCTATACAAATCATCACTAACTATTGTGAACTACGAACAGGAATCGGGGGCATACGACTTTCAATGGCTTGCGGTCCTTGCCCCAGTAAAACACCATAATGTGCAGCATTAGCCATCACTTTTTTGACATAGTCTCGTGTTTCATTTAATGGAATGGATTCTGTATATTGATCTGCTGCAATGGATTGAAATTCAGGTTGCCAACGGCGTGCTCGATTGGGTCCTGCATTATACCCTGCTGTTGCCAATACAGGACTATCACTCAATTGACTCTGAATCATTGAAAGGTAGTATGTTCCGTAACGAATATTGGTATTCATATCTGAGAGTGCAGCAGGGTTGTAGGTCTCACCCATTTTACGAGCGACTAAGCGTGCAGTATCGGGCATGATCTGCATCAAGCCACCTGCTCCAACATGGGATCGAGCATTGGTAACAAAGCGACTCTCTTGACGCATCAAACCATAGGCCCATGATGGATCAATACCCGCATTTCGGCTATGACTCACCACAGTACTTTGATGGGGTGTTGGATAACGATACGAATAATTGTGTTTATTCGTCGTACGCTCTGCGGCATAAATCGCTCGATCATGCCACCCCATTTCAGTGGCTCGTTTTGCTGCAGCTAAAATCAAACCATCATCTTGTTTTAAATACGCCTGACGAACAGCCCAATTCCACTCTCGGTTGGTATAAGTATCATTGGCATTAATATTTTTTAATGCAAAAGCTCGGCGGAAATGAATATCTTGATTCAAACGTTGCATATCATTTGCAGAGGGTTGTGAACGGTCTTGTGCTTCGTTATAACGAATACCCAAATGATCCTTGGCCAATAAATGATGATATTCATCACCCGCCGCTGCTAAACGTTGATAAATTTGTTTGGCTGTTTGCTTAGAAGCATTGTCAGCTTTTTTCTCTGAAGCACGAGCAAGCCAATATTGCCAACGATCCTCTTGCTGTTGACTCACACTCATACTATCTATGGCACGAATCACACTTTCCCAACTTCCAAAGCGTACAGCTTGTCTTGCATAAATTTCAGCTTCTTCTGGTGTAAATGGTACGCCATAGCTTGCATCAAATAAATTCAGCACTTCACGGTTGAAGTTATTCTTCATCACCGTAGTCCCACCAATATATCCGACAGTACGATTTAAATACTTTTGCACATCTGCTGGAACACCTTGTAAGGCTTTCGGTAAAGTTTGAATCGCTGAAGTTAAGTCATTATTTGCTACTCGACCTAAGGCAAAGACTAGATAGGCATGATCAGCGGCGTTATTTTTCGGTGCTGCCCACAAGTAATTTAAAGGGTCAGCTTGAATTTGATTCAACTGTGCGAGCGATAACGATACGCCAAGCGTTTGCGCAGTCGCAATTGCCTGACCTGATTGTCCTGCACGAAGTAGCGCATACAGACGCTGCTGACGATCAACATTGGTCAATAATGGACTAGACAGCATCATGCGTCCCAAGCCTTGACATGACTCAGGCTGAGATTCAGTTTTTAGCCATACATCTTTATATTCAGCAAAAACGAGTGAATCCCCTGTTTTCGCTCTGACTTGAGCAATGGCACAGTTCTCTGCTTGATCGGCATTGGAAATGTATTGGAGAATGGGTTGGGCACTATTAAAATCCGCTTGTTTTACTTTTTCTTCCACATAATCAGCGGATAGCTTTTCCGCCATTGCAGATTGCGGATAGCGTTGAGCGAAGCTCGAAATACTATTGGGATTTTGAAATGCTAAATTTGCATTGAGTTGCCAATATTCTGGGTAATATCCCAAGGCATCATTCTGCATTGAACTACGATATTGTTCGAGTGCAGAAATATTTCCTGAATTTGCCAAACGCAGTGCATCATTAAATTGCTCTTCAGCAGCTTGTAGAGCCGTCACGCTTGATAAAGCCAACAAGCCCATCAAATAAGAATTTAAATGCTTATACTTTAATATTTTTTTTGACACGCTTTCACTCTCAATTCGGATCTTTCTTTGATGATCAGGTTTTGGCTTGGATTTTCACTTATTTCAAACGCATTACGATCTTTTGGAATAGTTTAATAACTCTTGAAGCATTGTACTGTTGTGTTATGTAAACTGCTGATTCAGCTATATTAATTTAAACCATTTTTTACACAATAAGCAGCTTGCATGAAGAAACAATTATTTTTTCATGCACCTACTGATAAATGCTGTAAAATACTGCGCTTTTGTTGAATCCCGCTTTTGTCGAATCCTAAGTTCCTAGGTTCAACATGATGTAGAATTAACTATCCCTAATATAGGAAATACGCCTTCATGACGGTTCAAACCTTCATCCCCAATAGTGCCCAAGCTGCCTCAGAAAACACTGTTACCCAGCCACAGCACACCCCAGCCATCGATGGTTCAGTTAAAAAACTGTATATCGAAACGCAAGGGTGTCAGATGAATGAGTATGACAGTCACCGTATGGCAGATTTGTTAGGCGATTCGCATGGTTATGTGCTAACCACTGACCCAAAAGAAGCTGACATCTTGCTCATGAATACCTGTTCAATTCGTGAAAAAGCACAAGAAAAAGTATTCTCTGAACTGGGTCGTTGGCGCAAATTGAAAGAAAAAAATCCTGATCTCGTGATTGGGGTCGGTGGTTGTGTAGCCTCTCAAGAAGGTGACAACATTCAAAAACGCGCACCTTATGTCGATATGGTTTTTGGTCCACAGACCTTGCATCGCTTGCCACAGATGCTAGATCAACACAGCGATCAGATTGAAAAACCGAAAAAAGAAAAAATCAAATTGGTGGATATTTCATTCCCAGATATCGAAAAATTTGATTTTTTGCCTGAACCCCGCGTAGAAGGCTTTAAAGCCTTTGTTTCGATTATGGAAGGCTGTTCAAAATATTGTTCATTCTGTGTTGTGCCCTACACACGCGGTGAAGAAGTTTCTCGTCCTTTAGACGATGTGTTGGCTGAGATTGCAGGACTCGCCGAAAAAGGCGTTCGTGAAATTTCATTACTCGGTCAAAACGTGAATGGCTACCGTGGTGAAACCTTTGAAGGTGAAATTTGCACCTTTGCCGATTTACTTCGCATGGTTGCAGAAATTCCAGGCATTGGTCGCTTACGCTATACCACTTCACATCCGCTCGAATTTAACGATGATTTGATCCAATGCTATCGTGATTTACCACAAATGGTTTCACATTTACATTTGCCAGTTCAGAGTGGCTCAAATGATGTCCTGAAAGGCATGAAACGTAATCATACGATTGATGTATATATTGACAAAATTGCCAAACTGCGTAAAGCACGTCCAGATATGCATTTGTCTTCAGACTTTATTATTGGTTTCCCAGGTGAGACCGATGAGAACTTTGAAGAAACATTCCAGTTCATTCAAGATTTAGATTTCGATCATTCTTATAGTTTTATCTACTCTAAACGTCCGGGTACGCCTGCTTCTGAGTTAGAAGACACAACACCTGAAGAAGTGAAAAAGGAGCGTTTGGCTAGAGTCCAAAAATGGATCAAACGTTCTAGTATTGATAAAACAGATGCGATGCTCGGTACGATTCAACGTGTCTTGATTGAAAAAATTTCTGACAAAGATCCAAACTTATTGGTCGGTACGGCGGACAATACACGTTATGTCACATTTATCGGTGATGCATCATGGGTGGGACGCTTTGCAGAGATTGAGATTACCGAGATTAAAACCTTGAATTTAGTTTACGGTGAACTCTTGAATCTTGAACCCGACGTGGCGTAATGTAAGGGTATCGGTTTACCTGACACAAAAGGATATCTCTTGACTGCAGCGATTCGACGTACAGTGGCTTTTCCCGGAGTTTCAATGGAGCGTTTAAAAAGCATGCTCGGTGCTTATAACGGACATTTGAAGCAAATCGAACAACGTTTAGATGTCAAAATTGCCCAACGTGGAGATAGTTTCTATATCGACGGTGGCATTGATGAAGTTGAGAGAGCTGAGATTTTGTTGCAGCGACTGCATGAAGAAGCAGAAACTTCATCTCAAATCAGTGCAGATGTGATTCATCTGATGATTCAAGGTAGCCAGACTGATCGTGAGCTTCAGGAAGATTTTTCTGACAACGAACACAGTGGCTTGGATGAAGTTTGGCTTCAGACTCGCAAAGGTCGAATTAACCCGCGTGGTGCCAATCAAAAACGTTACGTTCAGCGTATTTTACAAAGTGATATTTCGTTTGGTATTGGTCCCGCAGGTACAGGTAAGACCTATCTTGCGGTAGCCGCTGCTGTAGACATGCTTGAACGCAATGAAATTCAACGTATCCTTTTGGTTCGACCTGCTGTTGAAGCCGGTGAAAAACTGGGTTTCTTACCGGGTGATTTAAGTCAAAAAATTGATCCTTATTTACGTCCTTTGTACGATGCCTTGTATGAAATGCTCGGCTTCGAAAAAGTCGCAAAACTGATTGAACGTCAGATTATTGAAGTTGCACCACTCGCCTATATGCGTGGTCGTACACTCAATCATTCGTTCGTTATTTTGGATGAAGCACAGAACACCACGCCTGAACAAATGAAAATGTTCCTCACCCGTTTAGGTTTTGGTTCACGTGCAGTCATCACAGGTGATGTGACTCAAGTCGATTTACCCCGTGGTCAACAGTCTGGTTTAGCGCATTGTTTGCGTGTACTGGAAAATGTAAAAGAAATTCACATTACGCGTTTTCATTCCCGTGATGTGGTTCGTCATCAGTTGGTACAAAAAATTGTTGAAGCCTATGAAGGCTGGGACAGTGAACAAAATCGCTTAACCGCTTCAGCTCGCGCTGAACGCAAAGCATTGCAAGCCGCTTTAATCTCCGAAAATGACTCTGCTGCCGATGCCCAGCATCAGCAAGAGACACCAACCCTTCCTCAGGAAAATGTTTAAGGACAAGTCTTGAAACTTAGCCTATCGTTACAACAATCGTTTGAAGCATCTGAATTGGTGCTCAAACGCGCTTATGTTAAAAAAATTATTGAAACCACTTTACGCCACATCGACACACAAAGTAATTGTGAAGTGGGGATTGCCTGTGTGGATAATGAAGCAAGTCATAAACTCAATTTGGAATATCGTGGCAAGGACAAGCCTACCAATGTGTTGTCTTTCCCCAGTGAGCTTCCCGATGAAATGGCGGCAGTGTTAGACTCTTTTCCACTCGGTGATCTGGTGATTTGTATTCCTGTCGTATTACAAGAAGCGAAAGAACAAGGCAAAGTTCCTCTGACTCACTTCACCCATATGCTGGTACATGGCACGTTGCATTTAATGGGATACGATCATGAAACCTCGGATGAAGATGCTGAAGAGATGGAAGCTTTAGAAATTGAGATTTTAGCCAAGCTCGGTTTTGACAATCCATACACCATTCAAGAAGGTTAGAATCTGATTCGTCAGGAAATCCAATGGGGATTTCCTGATTATTTTTTAAGAATACTCAAGAAATTAAAAAACACTCAATAAATTTTTTCATCATCCATATTCTAAAATTTCATTGTTGTAAATTGATATTGCCTACAACATTCAGAATCATCTTCAGAAACTGACAAATTTATCCATTTAAAAAACTGAACACGTTCAAAACTCAACTATCCAGCTCTAGTAGATTTACCTATACTTTAATTCACAGTAGATACAGCCAATAATAAAGACATGATGTTTGATCGCCTATTGACCGAGTTTTTAGAAGCCCTAAGACGCAGTATCTTTCTGAGCATCGGTGCGCCAGAAAATCATGATTTGAATTGGGATGTTTTGGCAGCCAAGCTTCTTAGTAAATTGGTCATCAGTATTGTCCTCATTGCTTTATTTTGGCTGCTTAGTCGTGGACTACGTAGATTGATTCAATCTATCTCAAAACGCTTTAGCGTGAATCCGATCATTACCAATGTAATCAATAACTCAATTCATTTCTTTTGGTTATTGGCATCGAGTATTACCGTTCTTTCTCAATTTGGCTTGTCAGAAAAATATCTACAAGCGCTATCTAGAGCTGCAATTGTTTCGTTGATTTTCTATGTCATTTGGATGCTATTTACCAAGCTGACCATGCGCTTTTTGGATCGTTTTTATATCGATGACTCACTGAAGCAGCTACTTCGAAACATCATATCGGTATTACTGGTGATCTTTGGTATCGCAGCAATCATGGCGCAGTTTGGTTTTAATATTATTTCGATCATGGCAGGTCTAGGGATTGTCGGGATTGCTGTCAGTTTCGCTGCACAGTCCACGCTGTCTAATTTTATTGCGGGGATTACGATTCTGATCGAACGCCCTTTTCACATTGGTGATTGGGTACGCATCAATAAGTTTGAAGGGAAAATCACGCAAATTTTACTGCGAACCACGCATATTCGAAATCGAGATAACCTCCTTATCATTATTCCCAACTCAACGGTTGCTAATGCTGAAGTCACCAATTTAACCGCCCACGAACGGATGCGATTTGAGAGCTATTGCCGTATTTCATTACAAGAAGATGTAGAGAAAGCACGCCAAGCGATTTTAGCGCGTTTGGATTTAGAGGATGAGTATTTAAAAATACCTGCGCCGAGTGTGGATGTCAGTCAGTTTGCAGAGTCTGGAATTGTTCTCATTGTGCGATATTGGCTTGAACCTTATCAAATGGAACGTTTGCCACGTATTCAAGAGAAACTTCTCGAACACGTGAAAGAAGCACTGCGAGATGCTGAAATTGATGTTCCTTTCCCACATCTCAAATTATTAACGGATCGATCTAAAGATGAGAATAAATAATGGCTAATTCTGTACGATACATTGTGATTTTTAAAGCCAAAATAAAAGCCGTAGATTCGAATTATTTTCAAATGGCTCAGAGTTTAAGAAATAAGGCTTTAAGCCAATTTAATTGTCAAAAATTTGAATCAATCTCCGAAAATAACTTTGAGATTGCTTTGTCTTATTGGAATTCCCTTGAGGATATTCATGCTTGGCACTTAAATACTGAACACCAGATTGCTCAAAATACTGGAAAAGAAAGATGGTATGAAAGTTTCAGTGTAGAGATTTGTGAGATTACACGAGCTTATTCATCAGGTCGTCAACAACGGTATAATCACGCTGGATAATCCAATCAATATAGCTCTAAAAACAACACCAATCAAAATAGCAATAAACCACTCTTTTTGACTAAAACGCAAATAATGCCCACCACATTGATTTTCTAATTTTTCAACTTGCTTACGTACCCATAAAAAGTACCACAAAATTAGATACCAAAATGAAAACCCATTGGTTAACCCTGTATTGTTTGGAAATTGAATCATACAGAAAACCGAAAGTATCCAAATTGCAAAACCAGCAATTATCCAATTTCTTGCCTTTGATTGAGATTCCAAATCATTTAATTATTTAACCCGAATCCTGCTTAAGCCGATGAATCAATAATTTGAATTGTTGGCTTATTTCGATGGGTTAATTGATATGCACATAACGAGGCGTAAATTCCACTGAGAAATCCACGAACACTGCGTGCTTTACTTGTCACTAAATTGTATTGACCTTTCAACAAACTGAATAATGTTTCTATCTTATTGCGTTGTTTTAAGTGATATTCATCTGGCACACTGAGCTCAACAGACCGCATGTTCTTCCGATGATAA
>NZ_JCAKMY010000047.1:0-15036 GCF_059515845.1 Acinetobacter sp. CY79 | reverse complement strand
TGTTATTCCCAAGTAGAAATGTCCTACCTAATAACCAAATAGAAATGTCCTATATGGACATTTCCAAGTCAAGCACAGGATTCAGATTTCGTTGTTGAACTGCTGTTTTCTGTGCTCGTCTACGTGGCATCTTTTGTGAACGATTGCGTTTGTTTTGTTGTTCCAGTTGTTCATGCTGTTGTTGAATATGTGCCAGCACAGAACCCAAACGTTTATTCTCAACAATCTCTCGCTGATTCAGCTGACTTAATTTATCGAAGAGGCTGTAATTGATCTTTCGACCATCATGCATGAGGGCTACAGTACCATCCGGGTATTCCAGGAACTCAAGATACTTACCGATCAATCTTTGATTTTCTTCGCTGTTTTCCAAGATATATACGCATTTATCATAAGTAATCGTCAAGCTGTTGGTGACCCTGCGGGGTTCACGCCAGGTAAAAACATCATCTAATTCTTCGGCTGTTTCAGTGATAGTCCGGTGCAGATCCTTGGGATTAAAGGCCATCTTGGCAAATTTACGATTAAATTGCTCAATAAAGCACGGCAGCCACTTATTGGCATCTGCAATCGAACTGATGCCTTCCAGACGCATCTCTTTGATCAGACGGTCCTGAAGCGTTCTATTGGCGCGTTCTACACGGCCTTTGGCTTGAGGGGAGTTAGCGAAAATGATATCGATATTGAGAGTGCTCAGAACACGTCCAAACTGGGTAATCTTGGTGTCTTTCTTGCTGCTTTGATTCACCCTAAAAACTGAATGTTTGTCACTGTAAAATGCCAATGGCTTACCATGCTGTTCGATATATAAACGTGTCGAAATCATATAGTCAAAGGCTGACTCTGACGCACAGAAGCGTAAATGCTGCAATTTTCCTGTGGCATCATCGATGAATACTAGCAGACAGCATTTAGGTGCTCGACCTTCAAACCAATCATGGTGTGAGCCATCAATTTGGATCAATTCACCATAACAATCTCGGTTATAACGAGGCTGATATGGGCGTTTCAGGCGCTTGCAGCGAGGAATCCATAAATCGGCTGCAATCATCCAGGAACGCAGGGTTTCTACTGAAAGATCGAATCCATGCACGGTGGTGAGCTTTTCATGCGCTAAAGTGGGTCCGAAACCATAAAGTTGATCTGAAACAATATTGAGGCACTTAAGTCTGAGTTCTTCAGGAAGTTTGGAATTGCTGATTTGGCCACGACCGGCATGGGCTAATGCAGCGGGACCTTGAGCTTTGTATTTCTGCAGTAAGCGTCTGATCTGACGTTCTGAGATATGAAGTAGCTGAGCAGCCTGGGATTGAGTTATGCGTTGATCACAGATTTCCTGCAAGACCGACAATCGTTTAAGTTCTTTATCCGACATAGACACCAACATATCAAACCGTCCGCTAAGGAAATTGCAAAAATGCATATTCTAAAAGCGGACATTTTTACTTTGGAGAAACCGGACATTTCTATTTTGGGCTTACAATTATATTTCGCATAAGGTGTATTATGTTAATTATAAATTTTCTTATATTTCAAAATAATATGATCCTGTTATCAAACACATGAATAAAATGCCACAAATGAAAGCTGAATATTGTAAAGCAAAGAAAAATGGAAATTCATTTAAAAGTCGTTTTAAGTTTTTTTCGTCCATGTTCATAAAGAAATCTTTTTGATAGAGTTTCTTAAACTTAAAAAAATTTTTCAAACTTAACAACTCTTTCCAAAAGGTTGTAGGAATAAAACTAATATATATAAAATCAAAGAGTTCCAGAGGGGATTTATATCTATTTTTATCATTAAAAACGATTATACAAATTTGATTCAAATTTTTATTTATATAAAAATATAGAATAAAATATAATAAAAAAAATCCAATAAGAAATAAAAAAGCAAATATACCCATAGGCATTTTTTGTATTAATAAAAGTATTGTATCCATTATTTTTTAACCGCAATATCATATATATTACCGGCAACAGCACCACTCATGTCACCAAATGCTTTAGATGCGAGAGCACCAGAAACAGCAACGACTCCTAGAACTACTAGTCCTGCGCCTCCAGTTGCTACCCCAACAACTATTGCACTTACAACGACACCTGCACCGAAACCACCAGCTATTTTCGCTGTTTCTACTACAGTTGTTTTAGCTCGATCTTCAGGATTAGCCTCTGCTATTTCAAAACCTGCTTTTAGTACATCTGATGCAATAGCAAGATAGCCAACTAATTTTAATTGTTTACTAAATTTACCAATCTCTACCATTTTCTTTGAATATTCTTTTATCCCACCTTTGTAATTTTTGTCTCTTGATGGTGCAGATTGACTGAGTATTCTACGCATATTGTCCGTTTTAATTGATTGATCATATCTCAAAAATTTTTGCGTTGATTCACTTTGTATTTGAGTATACAAATGAGAGTATTTCTTTTTGAAAAGATTGAAATTCTTTGGATTTCCATAAGTCGAACCTTTAGCCCTTTCCTCTGCTAGTTTCTCTGCTAATTGTCCATGGGCTCTATATATTCGATGAGCATTACCTTCCAGTAAAGTTACTGTCGCATCAACTGCTATCTTTTGCTCTAGAAAACTTTCTTTTTCTTTAAACTTAATGGTTAAATGATCATCGTTTTCTAAAATATCCTTGTTTACTATTTTTGCATTTTTATTTGTGATTGCATCGTAAAAAAACTCATAATTTTGAGCGAAGAATTCAGCATCAAAATCTCTATCTTTTTGCATTTCGGTCAATGTTTTCTGCGCTTGTTGTGCGTATTTTTTATATTCTGGTAACTCTTTAGCAGTCTTAGTATTTGACAAGATGATAACTTGTCCAGGCTGTAAAACTCCCATAGACACTAGGTTTGGAAGATGAGCGTTATTTGTCTTAAGAATATCCCACTCTGAGCGAGATAACGGTTTTTTAAATATACGTTGAGTCCACGCGAATACTGTTTCGGATTTTTTAATTAAATACCATGCTACCTCTCCATCATCTATTTGAATCTTTTTGATATTTTCTTTAGTTTTTTTTGTTATTTCAGAAGTTGTTTTAAGTTTATAAACACTTTGAGTTTTTTTATTAGGGTATGCTTGTGCTGAAATCGTTTGTAAGACTGTTCCTCTCAAATAAATAATATAAGCGAGACTAGTATTTAAGTTGTTAATTTCATACCAAATTGTTAAACCATTTTCATCGAAACGCCCTTCGAAATTAGTTGTTTTCTTTGTTATTTTATTTTTGACAACAAATTTGTAAGTTATATCTTTTAATTTTAAAGGTGCTTGTACTGTAAGTTTTAAGCGACTGTAATGCATATCTAAACCTATTCTTCGTCAGTTTCTTCTTCTTCTGCTGCTTCAATTTCATTCATCATCACTCTAGTCATGAGTGTTTGAGCGGAAGGTGATGTTTTTAATTTCATTAAGCCATCTTTATTAGTAACCCCTTGCTGAATATTTCCCTCGTCATCCATAAGAATATAAGGCTTGTTTGCAATAGCTTGATTTTCTTTATTTTGAACTAAGTATTGTAAAATATATGGATTCTCTACATCAGGAATGATCGGTAATTGAGTAGTTATAGTAGCTCCACCTTTAAAAAGATGCTGCCCAGCTTTAGCCTCAAACTTCCCTGGCGTAATGAATGTAATTCCATTTTTATTGATAATAATTTGAGAACCACCAGCCATAACTTACCTATATTTATAAAATTTAAAAATTAAGCACAAAGTTGGCTTAATATAAATACCTATTAATTCAATGTTTCTAACTTAAATATGACTTTCATTATAGCCATTCAACTGAATGATAGCATTGTTGTTGCTGCAGATAATAAGGAAGTAGTTTTAAAGGCAGAAGAAATAGGCCATTTTAACCAACGGCATACATTCAAACTGAATGCTTGGGACAATGGGATCATCACTGGTACGGGTGAAAGCTTTGTGATTAGTCGATCTATGGAACTATTTAAGAAGTTAGCTCATTCAGATATTGATAAATTACCTCAATGTTTAGAAATATCAAGGCAAATAAGAGAGCTAGAAATAGGTGCAGGGTACTTTCAGGTTGAGAATACTAAGCTGCTATGTTCTAGGTATAGCAAACGTGGTGCTAAGCTTTATAAAATCGAACGAATCGATAATGATAAAAGCTATACCATGATCGCTATAGAACCTATGGATATTACCGTGTGGATGTTTAATCCCAATGTTGAGATGATTACAGCAGATTTAAAGAAATTATATGTAAATTTAAGGGATTACGAATCTTTTAGCAGCCAAACTGAATGGATCAATTACTATATCAACCATTTAGCCCCGATGTACCAAAAACAAAGCCAAGTCGATTCACTGATGAGTCAAAGCTTTGATATTTTTTTTCAAACCGAAGATGAGTATGTCTTTGGTCATATTCCGAATACCCAAAATGGATCCTTAGAGATACAGGAAATTTCCACTAAATAGTCTGTCATTTAACATAATGGGTGTTATGCGAAATGAAATAAAAATAATTATTTAAAAACAACAATTTAACCGTTTTACATAATCTCAAAACAGCTCAAAAAGCCGGCTTCGACACATGTCGGCTGCTTTTTGATCGAATCTGATATCTTCTGCCAATCATTTTGGTTAAAAAATAACCAATTTTGAGATTTTTCGAACTTTATCAATTGTCACACAACCGAAATAATCCACAATTTTTGCGGACAACTCTTGGGATTAATTGCCCATTAACCAGGTACTGATTTTCTTCGCTGACCAATACGGAGAAAGCCCATTATTTAAATAACAGGTTGGCTCAATAAAGTATCGCCCACCATAATAGGCACTACCTTTTCTGAGTTCTCTCAGCGCATGAGGTGTGATTTCCAGTTTTTCACAAATGTCTCTAATCGACAATAGAGCATCATTTTGAATATTAAAGTCCAAATCTGGTGAGATCGCCCGAATAAATTCACCTTTCATATTTCGCTCAATATTCTGTGTCCGGATCCAATCATTAATTTCATTACTTAACCAACGTGGTCCTTTACGACCATAGAGGTAAGTAAATACTTTCGGGAACCCATTTTTAGCATGTCCATCCATTGTCATAGCTTCGGTATTCCAACGGCTTATCGTTCTTATGGATACGCGTAATTTTTGGCTCAATGTCTGAATGGAAATTAGAGAGTTTTTATCAGTTAAATCAAGCATCGTCATTTTATTTCATCTTCAATTTTTTATAAATATAGCTTATTTATGTCCTCTACGTTATTACTGTATGACCTATAAAAAATATCGTTTGACTCATACGTCCTTATTGTATGTCTTATTCATCTCAAATTTGTACGCTAATACGTACATAAATTTAGGGCATTGGCGAATAGGCAGATCTACGGCAATTTCTTATCATGGACTTATAGCGAACAAGATGTTCCAGATAACAATAAGAAAAGACAGCAACGGATAGTGCAACGATCAGACAGGAGTCAGATCACAAGCTTCAAATACGAAAAAGCCCGACAGGATGTCGGGCTTTTTTATTATTTGTTGTTTAGTTTTAAATCACGCTTGGATGAGCATCTAAAATGCGAATTAGCGTCGCTGCTGGTCCAGTTGGATAGCGACGACCTTGTTCCCAGTTCTGTAGCGTTCTTGCGCTGATATGGAGACGTGCTGCAAATTCAACTTGGCTTAACCCTGTCTTTTCACGTACTTCTTTAATATCGGGTAATTCAAGCTCCGTTGTTCGGCTAGCTTGGATCTCTTTACGTTTAATTGCGCCTGCTTCTTTGATTGAAGAGACCAGGTCATCAAATAAGGTATTATCCATGAAATTGCTCCTTCACGAGTTGGCGCAGAATTGTAGTTTCCTTATCCGTTAGTGTATCTTTCACCGATTTAGGATAAGCAATGAGGAAAAAGATCTGATCATCCTCTGTAACCCAATAATAGATCACACGAATACCACCACTTTTTCCCTTATTTCCTTGAGCGCATCGTACTTTACGAATGCCACCGCCATTCTTTACCAAATCACCTTTATCAGGCTGTACCAATAGATCTTGCTGTAGCTGACGATACTCTTCATCAGTGACAAGATCCTTGATCTGCTTGGTAAAAATACTGGTTTCTATAAATAACATGAATTAAAGTACGTCAATGGCGTACATTAATCTTAGCATTTTTAAAAGAAGAAAACTAGAACGGTAGCATCTCGTTTCGCATAAGAGATTTTATGTTAAATATTGGATTAGACCCTAAGAATGTATTTTAGGGTCTAACTTTTAACTTACATTCTGAATATTACATATCGTATGTATTTCTAATCCTAATATGATTTATATCGATATGAGACGGTAGAGAAATAATTTTTGGTAAGCTTTTTGAGTAGTAAGGGTCAGCTGCGAGTTGGTCTGAAATTTTTATTGAACCATCTTCCAAAATTTTTATATCTCCGATGTCATATAGGATATGTAAATCAGATCTTAAAATTATTCCATTATTGATACTATCGCTTCCATGATTTTTTACAGGAATAATATGACAAGCCTGAAGCACATTAGGTGCTTTTACCCCTGATAAAATACAAGTTGGTTGAACACTCAATAATTCTTTTCTGAATTTTTGCTGTTGTGGTCTAGATAGTACTGAAACAGTTTTTCTCTCTCTCTTTTGGAAGAATGTTTGAGAAAGTGTTGGGTTGGCTTTAGGGGCTGTTATACTTGGCAGAGGTGTTCCGAGGATATTACTAATAATAGTTAATGAACTTTCATCTGCAAAGAAAACCCCCCTTTTAACTTCATCTAAAATCTCATAGTTTCTTAAGAAAATTAAGAACTCTTTTGCACACCTATGTTCATTCACAGCTCGATCTAGATACCAATCAGCGCCTGAGATTTTATTATTTCTAAACTGTAATAATGCTGCAGCAATATCTTTAGACGGATATTTGTTACCCAACATAGGAATAATCAATTTTAATAATTCCGCATTGGAGATATATGCCTCAGAAAGATTGTAAGTTGATAATTCTAAAATAATTTTCAGCAACTCTTCTAAAGGCTTTATCTCTAGATTATGGGCTTTCCAAACAGCAAATGCTTTGAGTTCTTCGTCTCTTTTTTTCCCTTTTTTCTCTTCAATAAGATAAGGATTGGGTAAAGTTAATGTTTTAATTAAATATGAGGCATAATCAAATTTAGTAATTTTATTATTTACATAAGCTTTCGCTAAATCCGATGTTTTGATTCCTTTGCGTGTATTAATAAGAAGACCTGACATTCGCCAATATTGACTAGAATTACGGAAAATATTTCGTTCCCTTGTTCTAGCCATTGTTACTCTACCAAGCTCCTCAGATAGATCTTTTTGTATTGCTTGTAGTTCATTAAAAACTTCTTCTGAACTTGGTTTTTTCCCTTCATTGTTTACTAAGGCTTTCAAGCAACCAAAGTAGATTGAAGGTTTATTCAAGTTTTCTGTTGGTGTAAGAGTTGCCCATCTCCAAATATATTCAGGAAAAGGACATCCCAAGGAAAGTTTAGCAGCCATATCTACTTAGTTTTCAATAACATTTGACCAAGAACATATCCTAATTTAGGTGGAACTGCATTAGCAATTTGTCTATAAGCTGAAGTTTTAGTACCCATAAAGATAAATGTATCTGGAAAAGATTGAACGGCTGCAGTTTCACGAACGGTCATTCTTCTTTTATTATTTGGATGATGTAATACCACGACCCCGCCTTTTTCATCTCCTCTACCTGTAATGGTTGGAGAAGGCTGATTAGGATCTATTAATCTATGACCTAAGTGACCATTAAATTTGAGTTTAAAGTTGGAATATTGATGATTAGGGACATTATTATCTAGGTCAGGGTCAGGATAATGAGACAATGCTTCGCCTACAGTAACCCACGGTAATAAATAAATATCTCTTTTTTCTGAATGTGTTTTTTCTGGTGGGAAAACAAGATCATTAGGAATATCTTTTCTGATACCTAAAATAATTACTCGCATTCTTTTTTGAGGTACACCGTAGTCCGCACAATTAAGTAGACTATAGCTAACATTGTAGTTTAATTCATTGAAATCACTTACAATTTGTTCTATCACTTTGCCTTTATCAAGCGATAAAATTCCTCTTACATTTTCCGCTATAAAATATTTAGGTTTTTTATCTCTTATGATTCTAATCATCTCTAAATAAAGTTTGTTGCGAGGATCATCAGCTTTTCTTTTCATATTGGCTTGAGAAAATCCCTGGCAAGGAAACCCTCCAACAACAACATCACAATCAGGAATATCTTCAGAAGATATTTTTGATATATCTTCTAAGATGATATGGTCACCAATATTTTTCCTATAAGTCTCAACTGCATCAGCATATAAATCATTAGCCCAAATAATATCTAGACCTGCTTGCTTTAGCCCAAGATCTAGACCACCTGCTCCAGAAAAAAGAGATACAACTTTCATTTATTTATTCCTGACAGAGACTTCTAGCAATTGTTTCAGCAAATAATACAGGTACAGCATTTCCAACTTGGCGATAGCACGAGGTCATACTTCCAAAAAATTCAAAATCTATAGGGAATGTTTGGATCAAAGCAGATTCTCGAATTGACATTCTTCGGTGATTGTTAGGATGCTGTATGGCACATACTCCTCCTTTACCATTGCCTCTAGCTAAAATTGTTGGAGATGGTTTATTTGGATCAGTTTGACGATGGCCTGTAAAATTTCTGTTGGTAACTTTGTATTGAGAATAAATATGATTTTTTAGATTCTGAGTATCTTCTTCAGGATCCTTAATATCTTTAAGTGCTTCTGAAATAGAGATCCAATGTTTTAACCCTAAAGGATTTTTCTTAGTTGGAGAGATGTGAGTTGGAAGAGGGAAAGTATACGGATGATCTATATCATTACGAATACCGATAATAATTACCCTGAATCGCGTTTGAGGCACGCCATAATCAGCAGTATTAAAGAGTTGGTACTGTATCTGGTAGCCAGCATTCTGAAAATCATCAATAATTTTTTTGATTGCATTTCCATTATCAAGAGATAAGATTCCTCTTACATTTTCAGCTACAAAGTATTTAGGTTTTTTGTCAGTTACTATGCGTAGAAACTCTAAATATAATTGGTTTCTGTCATCATCATTAGATCTTTTTAGATTTGCCTGCGAAAATCCCTGGCAAGGAAAACCTCCAATAACAACATCACAGTCAGGTATTGAATCACTAGAAATACTTGAGATATTGCCATGAACTATATGCTCACCAATGTTATAAGCATACGTTTTACAAGCATCTTCATCGAAATCATTAGCCCAAATAACTTCAAATCCAGCCTTCATGAAACCTAAGTCAAGACCGCCTGCGCCGGAAAATAGTGAAACAACTTTCATTTTTTCGAATTTAGTAAAAATTTGCGTTAGTTTAAATGAAAAATCTAGCATATAAGCCTTACATGGTTATTTATTCTAGGAACTGACTTCATAAGATCAAAAAGTAAGCCATATGTGATTTACGTACTAAGGCAATTCTGTATGCTTAGAGCAGTCTTCCATATGTTGAATGAGAGTTGTGTGCGTTCCGATAGCTTCTATAGTAAAGAAAGAGAAAGAGATATATTAGCGGCTTACAGCTTGTACGTAGACTATGGCCATACTCAAGAAAATATTGGAAAAGTTTTAAATTGTTCTAAGGCTTCTGTCAGTAATTGGGTTAAGGAAATAAAACAGTCTTTATATAAAAAATCTGTGAGAGATGATTTAAAAGATATTAAAGATTATGTATTTGAATTGAACATGAAAATTAAGGAATTCTAAAATTAACATAATACACCTTATGCGAAATGCTTGATCAATAGCCTATATTTTTCAAATATTTAGCCTAAGAAAAAAAGCCCATTCATCGCCGATTGGGCTTTTTCTATGATTATTACCGTTCCATGGTTATTCTTTGATCATTGTTTCACAACTTTGTGTAGCTGTATTTAACCATTCGGCAGGAAGAATCGACTCAGAAAGCCACGTTTTCTAGGCTCAGGTTCAGCACGATCTGGAACTGTAATACGTGGGTTTTCTTGGGATTTAGTAGTAGTCAATCCGTCATCTTTAGCATCAAAATCTTTGTGAAATGCGGATATGGTTTCTTCGTCATTTTTTTCTTTTGCAAGCGATGTGTTTTCAGAGCTGCTTGGGTCGATAGATGTAGGCTTATGAGCTTTTGGTGCTTCTAATAAGCGTTGCATAGCTTCAATTTGGTTATCTTTAACAGCTAATTGTTCTCTTTGGAAAACTTCCCGATCATAAGCAAGATCTAATTGTTTTTTTAACATGTCTACTTGTTGTTTTAACATGTCTACTTCTGTCTCCTTATGTACCGAAGTAGACTGTAACGTAGTTACATTTTTATTTTTTACAGATGGTTCACCGAATACACGGATGGCTTCTGATAGATCTATCTTTCCATCACTGTTTTTAGATAAATCTCCTTTATTTATACGCTTATAGATGCTTTGTCTGTTCATTCCATAAAGTTCAGCTAGCTCTATAACAGATAATGCTTTCATCTTGTAACCTAACTAAAAAGATTTATGCCAGTTGACATTATTGAAACATGTAACGTTACATCAAACATTTAACGGTAGCCAACTTTTTTTAAAAAAGGATAAAGCTCATCAAACTTATCCTTGTCTTGTAACATTTCGGAAATTCGTATAGCAAATTGAGCATAGCTTTCAGTTCCCTGAGAATATTTACTCATTTCTGGAAGTTCGGCGAGCTTGTTTGAAAATAAGTGTCTTTGAGCGTCATTCATTTTTGAAAAAAGATCTCCAATATTTGGATCTCTAGTATTTTTTGATTGTTTATTAGTTAATTTTTTTTGTTTGAAAGAAAAGGAAAAACCAAATATAGAACGTCCCTCTTTATGCTGTTCTACTTTTACGATGATGTCAGTATGTTCATTAATTTGATTAATCGCAGATTCTAGAACTCGCCTTTTAAACGTATCTATCCGTGGGTAGTCGTCTGAGCCCAAACCTAATTTTGAACGGAAGTCTGCTATTTCAAATACAGGAGTCTTTCCTATTTCTCTCCATGCTATTAATAACTCGTAAAGGCGAATTGCATATTTACCAGTTAATTGAGTTACTTGCTTCAGTTGATAACTAGTAAATTGCTTTTCTAGGCGTGTAATCAACGGTACAACATCCATTGTAAAAGTTACTTCTAAGATTGCTGCATCATCAATATAAGCAATATTTTGAACCCATCGTGAGATAACTTTTTTAGATTTACCTGTCTTATCATCAATAGTTTGGTAACTAAACTGTCTACCAAACAAATTGGTAACAGCTGTTTTTAATGCTTTATAAGCTGCATGTTTGCTGACATTAAATCGATCCATATAATCATTAGCATGAATACGTAATCTTGTATTCGCATCAATTCCTGTCTTTGTCTCTCGTGCTTGTAATATGGCAAGTAATATTAGCCTTTGTTCAACTGTATCTAGGTTATAGCTAGCATTAATTAAAGCATTATCTTTGACCACTAACTCATTTCTAGGCATTTACTACACCATTATGTTATTTGGTGTTATTACACCATTATTAAACTATGGTGTAAATAGGTGACTTTTTGGTGTGATATAGGTGACTTTTTGGTGTGATATAGGTGACTTTTTGGTGTGATATATTGTTTCTATCCATTGTTATATAAGGCTTTCATTATGTCTAAAAGCATTAAAAATAATTAAAAATAATTAAAAACCCTAGTTTTAAAAATTGCCCTATGTTTTCGCTACGCTCAAACTCTATTGAACTTCGCTTTCGCTCAGTTCGAAGGGGCAATTTTTTGTTTTATACCGTCTCAAATTTAATAAAAAGCAAAAGCAATATTGAATTCGCTTTGCTCATTTTTTTTTACGAGCAAAAACATCAACACTTCGGTCGTAGACACTCGCTAATTACTATCTGTAGTAATTCAAAATCAAAAGCTGTTTTTCAGAAGGGGAATAAGCGAATTTTGTTAGTTCACTCGTAGACACTCGTTCTGCAAGAGATTCTATTATTTAGATTTCTTTAAAATCTTTTGATCACTTGAAAGGGGTTCAAAGCCAAAAAGTTTTCTATCCCTATCTCTTACCAATGTTTTTTCTAACAGTGAAAAAATTGGGGCATATTTGTTTGGATCTTCAGTCATCTTCGCAAGATAAATTGAGCCAACGATGATTTTTCTTGAGGTGTTGTCCCGTTCTTCTTTCGAGCGTTGTACTGTTTTTGACTTCTGGTCAATCAAATTTTGCCAATTTTGCTTTTGTCTTTTTTGTTCTTCAGCAGTGAATTTTTTTTCTGAAGCCAAGTTTTTTAGCTTTGAAACTTCAGCATCAATTTTTTGAGTTGTCTCAAAAATCATTTGATCAATTTCTTGTGTGTTCATAAAAAAATTCCGATGTCGCTTTGTAATTCTTATACATCGAGAAGCAAAAAAAGCACGAGTCTATGTCGCCAAAATTGAAAAATTGCGGTTTTGGTGACATACGCTGCGTCAATTTTCAAAACTTCATCATAATTCGCAATGAAGTGCCCCCTGCTTAAGGGCGCACTTATGCAAACACTTCGTTGTTTGCCGTGCGACCCCCATTTCATCGGGGGTACAGCGGTTTTCAACCGCCAAAAAATTTCATTTTTTGAAAATCAAAAGCATTCGTGGGGAGGTGAAAATGGCAATTTATCATTGTAGTGTTAAGACTATTTCGCGAGGAAAAGGTCAGGCAGTGCTAGCAAGTCTTGCTTACAGAATTGGTCGAAACTTGACGTGCGAACGCTACGGAAAAACTTTTAAGTACGAGAATCGGCAGAACTCAATTGAGCACGTGGATCTGTTTCTTCCTAGAGATACAACAGACCTCACTTTTTATAATCATGAAAACCTCTGGAACAAGGTTGAAGCACGAGAAACAAAGTCGAACTCACAATTGGCTCGCGAAATTGTGGTCGCAATTCCGCATGAGCTTAATGAAATTGAGCGGATTCTACTTGTTCAAAAACAATGCCAATGGCTTGTTGAAAAATACAATGTCGGTGTCAGTGTTGCACTGCATAAACCGAATGATATTGAACAAAAAAATTATCATGCACATATCATGTTTACGACCCGAAGCCTACAAAACAATGAGTTTGGCGACAAGATTGTATTCAAAAAAGAGCAAGTTAAAGAACTGAGAAAATTTTGGGAAGTGCTTGCAAATAAAGCGCTTGAGCAATACGGCACAAGTATTGATTGTCGCTCTCATAACGACGCACAAAATCTCAAAATACCAACTCGGCACGAAGGCTATTTTTTAAAAAGTCTCAGTGAAGAACAGCGAGAAGAATTCGATATTGTTCAACATAACAGGCGAGCAAAACAGCAACATAAACAACTTGAGCAAATTGAAAATAGACTTAAGCAAGTTCATGAAATCTTTAATGACAATATAGTTAAAACAAAGACTTTTGATGAACAAATTGCTATTTCTGAAAAGTTGATTCATGAACTGCAGTTGAAAAAGTCAGAGCTTGAAGAACAGAAGAAACAGCAAATTGAGCTTGAATCTGTCGAGACCCGGAGAGCTGCGCCTGCGGCCAGAGCTCCCCAGGTCGAACACTGGGGACATGTGGCGGATGTTGATCGGCTTAGAGAAATCACTCGATTTAATCATGAGCTTTTACCAACTTTTCAAGCGATCCGAGATTTTGCGAGCTATGACGTGACACAGCATTTGAAATCAAAAACTGTAAAATATGGAATTCCAGCATTTGAGCAAGATTATCGCTTTAATGTTCCTGTTTATGATGTTGCTCAAGCGTCCAAATTTGCGCTTACAGACGATTTTTTGAAAAACTATATACAATACTGTGAGAGCGTCTTGAATGCTGTTACAGCGCATTACAGTGAAAAAGAGACAGCTTTTAATGAGTCATTTAGCTTAAACACTCCGAAGCATGCACTTGAATGGCTTACTAAACAAAATGAACTTTCAGACAGTCGACTGAATGAGATTTTAGAGCCGATTTCTGCTTTTTCGTTGAAGTCTGAAAATGCAGTTTTCATGACTCAACTTGATCAAATAAAACAAATTCAAGATCAATTAAATCAATCATTTAAACTTGCTGAAACGCATGTTCAAAAAGCACAGAATGATTCTTCTGAACATCAAAAAAGGGATGGAGTGAAAATAGATGTATCACGAAATTATTTTGATTTTTAATCACGATATTACATTTTTTTTAGCTCAAAATTAGCCAGTGGCTTACGGATTTATGCTAAAAAAAATGTAATACATTTTTTGATCAAAAGTCAGATATTTTCATATAGACTGCTATTATGTTAACTTAATCTAAAATATTAATACGACATAACCAATAAATTATGCAAGAAGATCAAAGTTCCTCTGATAGTGAAATTGAAAAAGTTTATTTAACAATTTCAGCTGCAACTCACACTCAAAAAGAAAAAAATACTCATATTGAATGTTTAGAGGCTCTTACCGCTGTTATTCCAATGGTTCGTGTGATTACAGATAAAGATCGTACAGCATTTCTTGAGGACGATGGGGGCTATTAGAAATTTTTAACGATGGGGGACATCTCATGTTATTCACCAATTAAAATGTCTATGCGATAAACCATTTAAAATGTCCTGTTTTTAACGACAAGAGTCAAGCACAGGATTCAACTTTCTTTGTTCAATACCGGCTTTCTGAGCTTTACGACTTGGCATACTTTTGTTTGTTCTTGAACGTTTATTCTGTTTTTCCAATGCTTCATGCTGCTGTTGAATATGCGCTAGAACTGAACCTAAACGTTTATTTTCAACAATCTCATTTTGCTGTAGCCCAGCCAATTTATTGAAGATGCTGTAGTTGAGCTTTCGTCCTTGATGCATGAGGGCCACAGTCCCATCCGGATACTCTAGAAATGAAATATATTGCCCAACTAATTTCTGGTTTAATTCAGTCGGTTCAAGCATATAAATACATTTGTCATAG
>NZ_JCAKMY010000046.1:0-15926 GCF_059515845.1 Acinetobacter sp. CY79 | reverse complement strand
GATTCTCGATAATGCCTCAATTCATAAAGGTCAAGCGATTGATGATTTAGCAGCAAAATATAAAACAAGAATCGTTTATCTACCTGCGTATAGTCCCGACCTCAATCCTATTGAAAAAGCATGGTCTGTCTTAAAAAGTAAAGTCAGGCACATCATTGCTCAGAACAATAAAACCATTCAGGAAGCTCTGGATATCGTATTTAAGATGATGTAGCTTATGTTTCATATTTGGCTATAAAAGCTTTATTAGAGAAGGAGACTCCAAATTTTGGTGGGTATTCTGTTTGGAGTCCTATGGATAAAATTGTTGAACAATACCCGAATTGGATAATAGCTAGTAATATTGATGATAAAAATAATTTTATTAATTATCTAATCGGTTTACGGGAAAGATTACTAGGCAAGTTTAGACAATAGTGTTCTGTCAAACTCCCCATTTCCCACAATCTTCACCTTAAATATTTCATTAAAGCCTTCATCTAAACTTGGTACTTCTAGCTTCTTATATGTTGCTCGAATACCCACTTCTGGAATATTGGATTTTCCTGTGCGGTGACTATTACGTTCTAAAGTACTTTGCAAATCTGTTTCAAAATAATAAGAAATCACTTCAAAACCTGCATCCTTTGCACGTTGAATATAGCGTGCACGGTCTGCTTTGGTCGGGTTGGTGTTATCAATCACCATGTTGGTTTTCGAGGCTAAACATGCTTCAAAAATCATATTTTCACGATGCCTTGTTTTCAGCATATCTAAATTAATTCTGAGATGACTGTGATACAAATTGAGAAGATAAAAACTCGATTTACCAGAAGCTTGCACACCTGTGAAAATAATCAGTTGCATGGTGAGGGTCAGAATGAAGATAATAAAACATTAAAACACGCGTATTGATCATCGACAATGCATATGCTTAAACTTTGAATTATTCAATATTAAAAATAACAAAGGCTTAAAATTGCGAAATTTATCTCAAAAAATCATTCAATTTGGCATTTTTAGTAGTGTGTTATGGCTCACAGCCTGCCAACAACACTTTTTACTCAGCCCAACTGAACCGTCAGAAGCAGATTTGGTGGCCAATTCAGTCGGCAATGGTTTGAGTCAAGAAATCAATGTCGGTTATGAAGAAGCCTATAAAAATCTACATATGGCTTATAGCCAATGTATGGCATTTACCAGTGATAAAGGATTTGTGTTTACAGACAACAAGTTTGAACCTGATTTAGAGATGGCAACATTGTTTGGACGCTCTAAAGGCGGTGTTTATTTGTATAAGACCACTTTAGAAAGTGTCAGCCCAAATAAAACCAATCTCACGTTATATGTGCCTCAAGGCTATAAATTTCCAAGAGCACGTTTAAAACAAGATGTATTAAGGGCACTAGGAAAAGATCCGCTTTGTCGAAATAAAGCAATTTCGACAAAGCAGACTGAAGAAAAAAGCGTAATGCCTTAGATCATTGAAAGCAATTATTCTTTGTTTTCAGTAGTATCTGATTCAGTAGAAGAGCCAGAATTTGGAATCAACATGGCTGCAAGCTTGAGCATTTCACTTTGAACTGAACCAAGTTGTTGTTCGATCTTATTGAAATCGACCTGACTAAAATCCATCTGTCCGTTTAACAGGGGAGATTTCAAAGCTTGCTCATTGGCTGATTGAATGTTTTGACGGATGTTATCAATCTCACTGCTTTTTAGATTCAACTGATCCAAGGCTTGATTAAAACCTGTCAATTGAGATTTTAAAGCGGTGGCTGTACTTTCGAGTTGTTGAATATCTTTCGTTTCCAATGCTTGTTGCAGGTTTTGTTGTGATTGTTGCAATTGAGCAATGTAATCACCTGCTTTGAGTTGAACATCAGCAACATCACGTGCAATATAAAAGAAATTTCCCGATTTTAAATCAGCTTGATTGCTTGAAGTAGTGTCTTGATCAGAGCCTTCAATATTCTTTGTCTCTGTTTGTTCCACTGTAACTTGATCATTGGATTTCGCTTCTTCAGCTTTATTTGATGACGCATCACATGCAGTTAAAAAAAGAATTGCAGTTATAGCAGAAAGCGGGAGGAGCTTAGCTTCAAGAAAATTTTTCATGGCTTAAAAGTCTAAATATTCAATTATTTACAATATATCGAATAATCATGGAGACAATATAGATTGTTGCAAAGACATAACAAAATCATTGCTAATGGTCTAAGCTTTAACTTTGAATCGGTTTGTTTTCAGAGGGCTTTGAGTTGGTTTTGACAGAGTGAAATGATTTTTTGCAGATGAAGAAATACCTATGGAGAAAGCTATTTCTCATACCTTATAAAATATAAAAAAGACAATACGGAAAGTTTTTTATAAAAAATAAGCCGAATATGTCGCGATATTCGGCTTAATGGATTTAAAATGATTTGCAGGTCAAAGCATTCCGTATGATGAAATTCAAATCAATCATTTAGATTTTAGAAATTATTGAGCTAGTTCAGCCTGAATTGCATCCACTAAGCGAGGATCATCTGCTGTGATATCAGGTGCAAAACGCGCTACGACTTCGCCTTTTTTATTCACGAGGAATTTTTCAAAATTCCAAAGCACTTCAGGTTTAGGGTTGGGTGTTAAACCGTAATCTACCAAATCTTTCCACCATGGACCTTCGCCAATACGCTCTGGAATAGCTTGGGTCAAGGTTTGATACAGTGGGTGCTTATCATCACCAGTAACTGATATTTTAGAAAAAAGTGGGAATTTTACATCATAAGTGAGTGAGCAAAATTCTTGAATTTCTGCATCTGTACCCGGTTCTTGTGCCAAGAAGTTATTTGCAGGAAATCCTAAGATTTCTAAGCCATTGCCTTTTTGAGTTTCATACAGTTTTTCAAGACCTTCATATTGTGGAGTTAAGCCACACTTTGAAGCCACGTTTACAATCAGTAGAACTTTACCTTGATACTGGCTCAGATCAACGTCATCGCCTTGAATGGTCTTAACGGGAATATGATAAATAGATGACATTTTTGTGCCTTAAAATATGAAGATCTATAGGTGTTGTATCGTGTTCAGTCATCTAGTTCAAGCAAATATTTTTAATGGTAAGAAAAATTTTTGATAAAAAAACAGGCATTGAGCCTGTCTTTTTATCAAAATACTTATTTAATCATTGCTTCAACTTTTTGCATGTTGGCAGACAAAGTTGCTGTATCTTTTTCTACCTGAGCTTGTAACTCTGTCATTTTATTCACGTCAGGGGTTGCAGACATGCTCTGATCCATCATCTCAAATGTTGTTTTATTTAAACTAATCATTTGTGCTCGAATATCATTCACTTCAGAACTTTTCAGTTTGATTTTGCTCAAATCTTCATTGAACTGATTAAAATATTTTTTATTATTTTCCATCGCGTTCTCAGCACCTGCAGGATCAGTTGCATTGAGAGAATCTTGTTGCATTTTCAATGCTTCTTCTGATTTTGATGTTGAGAGTTTAGCGATTGCTTCAAAGTCAGCTTTAATGTCTGATTTGTTATTAGTACTTAGACTTGAACTATCTTGTTGCGTCACATTATCTGAAGATTCAGCTTTATCGACTTTTTTATCACAAGCGGTAAGTAATAGCATAGATGAACAAAGTACTGTTAAGGCGATATTTTTCATTGTTTTTCTCTTTAGTATGAATAAGATAAGATGTAATGGAGAAGGAAATGTCAGTTAAGCTGAAATCTTGGCTTCTATGTCAGAGACGAGTTGCTGAATATCGGCTTGTAATGCATTGACCTGTTGCATAATTGATTTGATCTTTTCTGGATTTGCAGATGCTTTCAAACCTTCATTGGTTAGTTCGATGGCTAAAAGGTTTAAATCAATTGAGCTTTTTCTAAGTTGATTACCTTCAGTACTCTCTAAACTCAGTTCGTCCAAAGTTTTATTAATCTCAAGACGTTTGTTATTGAGTTCGACTGCTGTTGTATCTCGAGTGGCTGTGTCACCAGTGGCAATCGCTTGTTGTAATTTTTCTACGAGAGGTTGAGCTTCTGCAGTTTTCTCAATATTTAATTGTTGAATTAATGCAAAGTCTTGAGCAATACCTTGGACATTGTCTTTAGAAATCTGATCAGGAGTCGATTGAGGAGCAGCCAAAGTTTCAGTTATTGCGGGTGCATGTGCGGTCACTTCGCTTGGTGTTGTACCAGTATTTTCGGGAATTTCTTTTTTTTCGCACGCACTCAATGTAAATACTGAAACACAGGCAGAAATAAGTAATATTTTTTTCATGATATCGCCAAAATTAATCGTTATATTTAATTTTTTTAAAATTATAAATTGTCTTTAAATCAATTTACTAAACAATTATAAATCAATAATTGATTTAATTCTAATCATTTTATAGATATAAAAAAACAGACCTAAGCCTGTTTTTTAATTCTTGCCATTTAAAAAAATTATTTTGCAGTCACTTTATTTTGGAGTGTTTGCATTTCTTGAAGTAAAGACTGCTGAAGCTCAGTTGCTTTCTTTTGAAGTTCAGTGATTTTTTCCATGTTAGGAGGGGTTTCTACACCTGCTTCTGCAAGGTCTAAGCCTAGATCATTGGATTCTTTCATTTTGTCACGAATCGAATCAGCTTCAGTACTTTTCAATGCAAGTGCTTCAAGTTCATCGTTGAAACGATCAACATATTTGTCCATTGAATCTACAACTGCGTCCAGAGCAGCTTTATCGCCTTTTTGAGCTGCTTGCATCACATCGTTTTGAAACTTCAAAGCTTCTTGTGCTTTAGCATTAGAAAGTGTTTGAATTTTATCAAGATCGGCACGAATATCCGCATCTATACCATGACTTAGTGCAGTGACAGTTGTAGGCGTTGCTGCTGTTGACGTTGTAGTTTCAGCTTCATTTGGTTTTTTGTCACAAGCCGTTAAACCCATAGCAACAGCGCATAAAGATGCAAGAATTAGTTTTTTCATCATTTTTCCTTTTAGTGTGCAAGTTTGATTTGCATGATTTTTTTCATTAAAAATTATTGGATCAAACTCAAAGTATTGAATCGAATATCATTCAATCTCGTGATTCAATTTTTATTAGTACTTAAACTTACGACATATAAATGCGGATCATCAGTAACTGAAGATTTGAAATTAAAGTAGGGTGTTTGAGCTGAGGATTGTGTCTTTCTGTACAATCATAACGAGATCAAGCAATTCATTTCTAAGCATAATTTGTCATGCATTTGACAATAATTATATAGTATTTTTGTAGATAAACTAATCAATAAAAATGTAAAGCCAATTTATTACACAGTTATTATCAGTTCAGTTATATTGATTGATCTAAACCACGTTTGTCACAAAAATTCAGATTGATCTATCTCAAAGAAATGAATTGATTGGAAACATTCGTATCATAATCTAAGATTAATATAATCTATTTATCAATGTTTTATATCTAATAAGCCATTACCCAATATTAAATAATTAAGGAAAATTATTGTATGTTTAATCAATCAAATCAGCGTTGGTGGGCTTATGCCTTGCCTATAATTGCCGTGTTGATTTGGTCATTAAATATTACAGTTACCCGTTATGTTGCAGAGTTTATTTCTCCGATCAGTATTAGTTTTTATCGTTGGTTAATTGCCTTTGTATTAATGACGCCTTTTGTAATTTTAAATGTCTGGAAATGGCGATCAGAAATTCGTCAGCATGCATGGCAGCTCGCGATACTGGGTGCATGTGGCATGGTGTTTTATCAAGGGCTTGCTTATAGCGCAGCGCACTATACCACTGCAACCAATATGGGGATTATTAACGCCTTTACTCCAATTTTCACGATCTTTATATCCATGCTGATCCTCAAGGAAATCCCAACACGCTATGCAGTGATGGGTGGCATATTGTCCTTTCTAGGTTTGCTGTATGTCATGAGTCAGGGGAGCTTTCAAAGTCTGATGCACCTTGCTGGACATTGGGGTGATTTTCTAATGATCCTTGCCGTTTTTTTATATGCTTTCTATGGCGTATTTCTTAAAAAATGGCAGTTGAACATTCCATTATTGATCAGCCTTTATGTACAAATTGGGTTTGCACTGTTATTTCATTTGCCCTTTGTCTTTGCATTAGGGCTTGATCCAATCAACCCTCAAAATGTGGGCAGTGTATTGTATGCAGGGGTGTTTCCCTCCATTGTTGCACCCTTGGTATGGATGATGGCTGTGCAATATATTGGACCGAATCGTACCAGTATTTTTATGAATGTCATGCCGGTTGGAACTGCACTGATTGCTTTTTTCTGGCTGAATGAAGCGTGGACGGTTTATCATACGATTGGTGGTATGATAATTGTGTTGGGCATTGCTTTGGCACAAAAGCGTAGCTAATTTTTTGAAATTTAAGATATCGAATATATCAAAAGCATTAAATAGGGTTAAAAATATAAAAAATGAAAATTTATTGATTCTTAGTTTCTATTGAACGATTTTAAAAAAAAAGATTATGCAATAAAAAATAAACACTTATTTAAAATCTTTTAGTTATTGTTTTTTTGTATAAGTAAATATGTGATATGTGTCACATAAGCTCATTTGTCGTACAGATCATTTTATTGCATAATGCCCGCACAGCAAACAAGGTGCTCAATAAACAAGAGTTTCCTTGTACTGTAAACGAATTTTCGTACCCTCTGGATGTGGTATACACATCCTTTTTTATGCTCAGCCAACCTATAGGCTGAGCTTTTTTTTGTCTTGTATTTATCGTTTTAAGTGATCACTCATTTCAAATTAAAAATTAATTTGAGCTGTTTTAGTCGCTCGTGATCAAAAGCAAAATTTCAAAGATCAATCACGAATGACTTCACCTGTCATGGCATCAATAATTCGACTGGCTTCTTGACTTAAGCCCAAGTCACCATTTAAGTAGTTTAATTGAGAACCAAAATATTGACTGACATCTTGAATAGAACGAGCGGCATCTTGTCCTGCAAGATTTGCACTAGTTGAAACGATGAAGCCATTAAAAGCATTGCACAGTGCAATACATAGTGGATGATTGGTGACACGAACAGCAACTTTGGGATGGTCGCCTTTAATCCATTGCGGAATAGTGTCATCGGCAGGAAGTAGCCAAGTCGTTGCACGATCATGATTGGAATGGTGTGTCCAACTGTCGATCACTTGCTGACGTGTCGTCTCATCGAGTGGTTGAAGTAAATGTTCAACTTGGCTGATTTGCCCAGCCAACAAAATCACCCCCTTTTCAATTGGACGTTGTTTCAAGCGGAGAATTTCTAAAAAAGCAGACTCATTAAACGGGTCGCAACCTAAGCCCCATACTGCCTCTGTTGGATAAGCAAGCACTTGACCTTGCTCTAAACATTTCGCAGCCTCAGCAACTGAGGTTGTAATCATAGCGGGATACCTATGCTGTAAAAGAACTTATTGTGAACCTTAATGACGTTGTCGGCAACGTAGATATAGACCTGACTGTTGAATAGAGAGCCCCATCAGCTCAAGTTCCATCAGTAATCCTGTTAATTCAGCAGTCTGTATATCGAGTGCATATGCCAAGTCATCTAAGCTTTGTCCAACCCAATCAAGTTGTTGATATATTTTAAATAGATGGCTCGGCAAGTCAGGATTGATGTGGGGGCTTTGATTGTTCTTATGCATTTTTATTGTGTTTGTTTCAGATGATTCGTCTTGTTGATGATTTATTTTTTGCTTGAGTGAAGATTGAGCCTTGGGTTGATCAGCGAATGCAGTTACTGAGTCATTTTGATGTATAGGAACTGACTGATTTGGGGTGTTTTGATTGTGTTGCCACTGTGTGGGTAGCGCCAAATCTTCAATAATCTGCTCAGGATGATCAACCAAAATTGCGCCTTCACGGATCAATTGATGGCAACCTTGGTGAAATTCACTATAAATATGTCCTGGAATCGCAAAGGTAACTTTGCCTTGATTGGCTGCTGCTTGTGCCGTGATTAACGAGCCACTGTTCAAAGTGGCTTCAGCGACCAATACCCCCAAGCTTAAACCACTCACAATCCGATTTCGCCGTGGAAAATGATGTTGTAAAGGCTTAGTTTCGGGTAAAAACTCAGAAATGATGGTGCCTGAGTGCTGTAAGATTTGCTCATGTAAATGTCGATTTTGTGTAGGGTAAACCGAATCAAGCCCTGTTCCTACTACAGCAATCGTTCTGTGATTTTTTAAAGCACCTAAGTGTGCTGCTTCATCGATCCCTTGCGCCAAACCACTGGTGATATAAAAACCTTGGTCACTCAAATAATAGGCAAAATCATAAGCCACTTGTTTACCATGTGGGCTCGGTTTACGACTGCCCACAATTGCAACTTGAGGTTGACTCAGGTTTTGATAAGACCCTTGACCAAATAATATCGGTGGTCGATCAGTATAGGGGAGCAGTTGTTTAGGATAATGATCATCGCGATCAATCAATATAAAATCACAAGTTGCGCTTATTTTATCAAGGCAACGCTGAAATTTTTCTTGCTCAATCGATGTTTGGAAAAGCGAAGCACGTTCAACATGATTCTTATGCAGCGCGAGATCAGACCATTTTTCTAAATTGGCAGTTTGAATGGCACTTTGTGCAGAACCAAAATGACGAATCAGTTTCTGATAAGACGAAAGTGAATGTTGAACCAAATACCAAAGCGTAATGTGATTCAAATGATCTTGAGAAATGTGATCCATCATAATCATGCCTTTTTTTATTGTTTTAACGTTCAATGATTCATTTTATATCGCGCGATCAGATATAAATAGGCTGATCTTTAATTTTTTAAAGAACAGCCTAATTGGATTTAACTCATGTCATTCATTTGAAGCATGAATATTGCATGATTAGTTCTGCGTCGTTGGTGGCGCTTGAATCAGAGCACCTACTTTTACAGGAAGTGAACTATCTAAAATATACGCATAACTGAACTGATCAAAGGTTTTGAAGATCATCAGATTTCCTACACGTGGATTAGGAAGTTTAACTGACTCTTTCGTTTTAGGATCACGAACCACTTCACCTTGTTGATAGATAGTTAATACGTGCCCAGCTTTGGCACCATGCATAGCACCACGGTTCACGGTAACTACACTACGTTGGGCCGCTGTACCAATAGAACCCATCACACGGATGATCTGACCATCTGCAGTCACTTCATTGGTTGCAGTCGGGTAGAACAAACTTGGTAATTCAGGGTTGTAGCGCGGTAGCACCAAATCACCGCGACGTACTTCAGCATTAAAGCTTGCAGTCAGTTCCAGTGTCGTCACATCACCTTCATTTTCAATCGCAGTACCTGCCGCAACTTCGAGTAATTCAGCCGCGACAATTTGCTTTTTACCTTTTGCGTCAGTCATCGTATATGGTTCAGACTCACGGAATACACCGTAGTTTTGACCTGCAACTAAACCATTGCCACGTGCATAAACCGTTTGACCAACACCTGCAACAACACGATTGTCTGCCGTTCCAAGAATATATGGCGTATCTTTGATAGATTCAGGTGCGATAATCAAACCATGATCTAACCATTGTTGAATGTGTGCCGCAGGAATCACTGGAATCGTATTGTTTAATGATTCAATGCGAATTTGTGGTTGTAATGATGCGCCACCACCATGACGACGAATCACGCCTTCACAGCCATCGCCTTCATCTTTACCAATCAATGGACGACCATCCAAAGTACAAAGTAATAGGCGATCACCCGGATAAATCCAGTGCGGATTTTTGACATGGCGATTACTTGCCCAAATTTCTTTCCAACGCCAAGGCGAACTCAAGAATTTGCCAGAAATATCCCATAAGGTATCGCCTTTTTTTACCACATAAACATTGGGTGCACTTGCTTTGAGTGCAGGCGGGGAATGGTTCGGGCTGGCTTGTGTTATTTGTGTTGTAAATACGCCAGCACTTAAGCAGATTGCAAGAGCAACACAGTGTTGTTTAAACCCCTTAGCACGTAAATGGTTTGTGCCATTGAAAAGCTTTTTCATTATCATAATTCCTAAAATTATGTATCTATTTGCGCTATAATACGCATATTACACGTATTACTAAATGAAGCATCAACTTCATTAATTTTTTAAGATCAATGGCATAGCCAGTGAGGAGCAGTATGGCCTTATTACCTATTTTAAGTTTTCCTGATCCCCGTTTGCGTACCATTGCAAAACCTGTCAGTGAAGTGACGGATGAAATTCGTCAACTTGCAGCAGACATGTTTGAAACCATGTATGAAGCACCAGGCATTGGCCTAGCAGCGACACAAGTTGATCGTCATATTCAGCTTATCGTCATGGACTTGTCTGAAAATAAAGATCAGCCGATGGTTTTCATCAACCCCAAAGTGACTGCTCTAACAGAAGAAACGCAACCTTATGAAGAAGGCTGTCTTTCTGTACCACAAATATACGATAAAGTTGATCGTCCGTCACGCGTGAAAATTGAAGCGATCGGTCTAGATGGTCAAGCATTTGAAATGGATGCGGATGGTTTATTGGCTGTATGTATTCAACATGAAATGGATCACTTAGATGGCAAGCTGTTTGTTGACTACTTGTCGCCGTTAAAACGCCAGCGTGCGCGTGAAAAAGTTGAAAAAGTGGTGCGCCAGCGTCAGAAGGAAAAAGTAGCGGTAAAACGTTAATTTTTCTTTGATTATTTATTGATTTACAAAGCCCAATCTTGATTGGGCTTTGTTATAATATAACCACATGAAAATTTGAACATGAGTAGGGTCGTTGTTACGCATAGGGTTTCTGCTTGGGTTCACGGCAGTATTATTACAGATCGCTGTTTTCCTACAGCCTTTGCTACCGAAGCAATTTCAAATTGCCCCGGTTTGCGAAACGATCACCCGCGCCTTATTTAAACCTTTATCGAATGAACCAACGCACAAACATGCATCAGATGTTTATGATCCTTTGATAAATCAAAAAGTGAACAGTGATCAGCATCCACATATAAATGATGTTTCTGATCAGTATCAACATGCATCTCATCATCATGTTAAAGATGAGCGTTCTGCACCAACGCATTTCGATTCATCAGACCCGTTGTCTCATCAAGTATCCGCACATTCAGAACATCATCATGATGCCAACCATCAATGCCAATACTGTACGGTATTTGGTAATTTGGTTTTGCCTCCTGAACTCAGTTTGGCTGTGGTCATCGATCGTATTCAAGTTCGACTGCTAGCATTTGAAAAAGCATTTAAGCATGTCTATTTTCAGCTCCAACGCTTATATCTTCTTCCTCAAGGGCGCGCGCCACCACTGTTTACATAAATGAATCTTTCTCTCTGGGTCTTTGTTGATTCCAGAACAACTTTATTTATGTATCAGTGAGATTTAGAAATGGCCCAGCCAAAATTCTTTTTACAGCCTCTTGCGGCTGCGATTTGTGTTGTTTTTTATTCAGGTGTGACAAGTGCAAACACTGAAGTCCAGCACGATCAAAATTCAAAAAATTCACCTGTTAGTTTAGCACCGATTATCGCTACGGCTCATCAGGGCAATGATGCCAATGGTTTGATTGTTCGCGCTGATCCTAAACAGCTGATTCAACCCATTCCAGCGACAGATGGTGCAGATTATCTACAAAGTATTGTTGGTTTTAGCGCTGTGAATAGTGGTGCAGGAACCAATGGAGATGTGACTTTTCGTGGGATGTTTGGTTCACGAATTAAAATCCTCACGGATGGCTCAGAAAACTTGGGTGCCTGTCCAAGCCGTATGGACTCACCAACGTCGTATATTTCCCCTGAAAGTTATGATCGAATTTCAGTGATTAAAGGGCCACAAACGGTTCAATATGCCAATACAGGTTCAGCAGCAACCGTGATTTTTGAGCGCCGTCCTGAAGAGTTCAGTAATGATAAAAATTATCGTGGGCAAGCGAGTGTCGTCGTCGGCTCTTATGGACGTTTAGATCAGAATATTGAAGCAGCTGTGGGTGATGAACAAAAATATATACGTTTGAACACTAACCGTTCCGTTTCAAATAGCTACCAAGATGGCAATGGAAATACCGTTCCTTCGGATTGGATGCGTTGGAATGCAGATTTAGCGCTTGGATGGATACCCGATGAAAATACGTGGTTAGAGTTGACCGGCGGTCAGGCTGATGGTGAAGCAGTATACGCAGGTCGGGCAATGGACGGTTCTAAGTTTGAACGTGAAAGTTTGGGACTGCGCTTTGAAAAAAAAAATATCACGGATGTGATCAAAAAAGTTGAAGCCCAAGTCAATTACAATTTTAATGATCATGTGATGGATAATTTCAGTTTACGTAAATTTATACCCTCTGACATGATGGGTATGCCTATGGCAACAAATGTTGCACGTAAAACATTAAATGCGCGTATTGCTGTAACGCATGAGTGGGATAAAATCGATTTTGTTACTGGTTTGGATTCTCAAAATAACGAACACAGTATTCGTAAGGGGATGCATAACACTTATAAAGATAAAGCTCGTGAAACGGATATGAAGTTCCAGTCTTATGGGGCTTTTGGTGAGCTGACTTATGATTTGGGTCAGGATAATCGATTAGTCACAGGTGTACGGGTTGATCAAGTCAATTTAAAAGATGAACGATTGACTTCCACTGAGGTCAATGTCGAGCGTGATAAAACGCTAGCCAGTGGCTTTATTCGTTTTGAAAATGCTCATCCCGAACATGATGATGGTAAAACCTATATTGGTTTAGGTTTTGTTGAACGTATGCCTGATTATTGGGAGTTATTTAGTCCTAAATCAGGTAACGGTAATCCAAATACCTTTAATCATATTGATACTGAAAAGACGCTACAACTTGATATGGGCTATCAGCATCAGCAGGGTGGTTTTAGTTCTTGGGCTTCTGCATATGCTGGTTTAGTGAAGGATTATGTTCTTACAAGTTATCAGCAGAAAGGCATGATGGGCGCTCTTGAGGCACATAGCCGTAATGTGGATGCGACCATTGCAGGTGCGGAAGCGGGCGTAGGTTATCAATTTACCGATGCAATTCAGGCGGATATCAGTGCGATGTATGCGTGGGGTAAAAACACTACAGACGACAAAGCTTTACCTCAGATTTCACCTTTAGAAGCACGGGTGAATCTACGTTATATCCAAGATAACTATACCTTGGGTGCTTACTGGCGTGTCGTGGATGGTCAAAACCGTGTCAGTTTAAATCAAGGAAATATTGTCGGTTATGACCTTAAAGAAAGTGCCGGTTTTGGAACGTTGTCTTTAAATGGAACTTATCATATCCAAGAGGGGGTTGATCTATCCGTAGGGATCGATAACGTTTTAGATAAAACGTATACCGAACATCTCAATAAATTAGGAGATGTAGGTACAGGATTGGCAGCAACTGAGCAATTCAACAATATTGGGCGTAACTACTGGGCAAGAATCAGTATGAAGTTCTAAGTTCAATAACAAATTAGAAAAGACCGAGTGATATCACTCGGTCTTTTTTTATTAACTGAAAAAATTAGAATTAAAGCAATGGCCTTATTGATGCATGCTAGCCAATTGTTTCCCTGCATTTTGATATAACTCAAGAGCGCTTTCTTGTTGTTGGCGACCTCTCTTTTGCAAGTATGCATCTAATCGAGGGATTTGTTTGGCGCTGTTATAGATCACAGTATTTTTAGCCAGTAAGTACAATGGATACCAAGCCACTGCACGAGGTTTCAAGCCTAATTTTTTCATTTTTTTACGACCTAAAAACATCTGAGTCACATCTAGATGATTGCGATAAGCTTTTTTCTGGAAAAACGCGTTAAAGTATTTGTATTCACGTTCAAATGGTTCTTTGGATAGACTTATAGCGAGCGCTTTACTGCTTTCATCCACCTGAGGATGGGCATAGTTCATCCATTGCAGTAATTTCCAGCCCTCCGATTCTTTATCGATCAGCCATTTCTCATCAACACCCATCAACCAGCCTGTATATTTCCAAAAATGCATCAACGCATCGACTTCATCTTTGTTTGGAAAAATCCCAAGACCACGAACGCCCAGTAGTAAAACGCCGCTAAAAGCAATATTGGTCAACGCTTGGTCAAATTGATTGATTGGCATGCCCCAAGTCTCAGTATCCCATTCTTTCGAGTTATTCAATTGATAGCGAACCAAAGAATGAATAAATCGTACGAAAATGGTTGAGGTAAATCCATCATTAAAACGATCAAAACTATGTTCTTTGTTGATATCCAGCCACCATTTATGCGTTTCAGCCATTCGCTTACCCGCATATTTACTGAGTGCTCCTGTTAAAATCAGGGGTTGGTTGAAACCTGGATATTGATATCCCGTCATTAATGCCACATCTCGAAGAATAAACGTGCTATTGGTACCCAAACGATGTGTAAATTGAATAGATGTTTTAATTTTTGATGAATCAAGCCATTCAGGTACTGTTTCCACTAATTTGAAAAACTTTGTCAGCACTGGAATGGACTCAGGGAGTTGATCAACACCTTTATAAAGTGCAATTTCAAAAAGCTTACGGTTCTGTCTTGGATTAGTCATGACCCAAGTCATGACTTTATCCATGGCGACATCGCCTGTAAACATACTTTCATTTAAGTCTAAATAATCTTGATAGCTTGGTATGAAGTTTTGTTCAGTGACTTTATTTAAAATTTTTGAGAGGAGATCACTTTTGACCATCTTATCAAAAGAGGCGAGACGTTTGGGTGGTTGAAGGTTTGACATAGAGTTGCAACTCTGATTATTCTTTGATCAAAGATTAATATGAATATTTATTCGCATTCAATTCGCATTTTATAGTTAAAGACATTATGAGAAAAAAACCACAACAACAAAGAGCAAAAATAATCGTGGACACGATTTTAGAAGCAACACAAATCTGTGTAGCTGAATATGGGTTAATGCAGGTGACTACGCCGAAGATCGCTGAAAAATCTGGAGTGAGTGTTGGTTCTATCTATCAGTATTTTGAAAATAAAGATCAAATCATATTGGAGTTACTACGCCGTAAGAGCGAAAACTTAGGATTAGCTTTAAAACAAATGGCAATGGTTAAAGAGCAAATCGAATTAAAAGCATTGATTGATATGAGCCTTCAGTTTGGTTTTGATGTGATGCGTGAAGACAATGGTTTCTTTATAGAAGTTTTAAAATATTGGCATGACTACAACAACTCAGAAGCGGCAGAAATCTTAGAAAAGCACTTTTTAGAAGTGGGTTTGTACGTATTTAATCGCTTTTATCCGCATTGGAGTTTTGAAACGCTCAAACATAAATCATTCGTCATTATTAATAGTACTTTATTTACCATGATGCGATATGTGAGTAATAATGATTTTCTTATTACAGAACAACAACTTAAAAAAGAATTATCCATTATGATCCTCAGCTATCTAGAAAAAGAAAGTGAATAGTTAAATTAAATTAAAATAAATTATTGCTAAATATTAATAACTTAAAAGTTATTAGTTTATTAAATATCCATACGAAACATCTTTATTTGCAAAAGGGTTGCAACGCATGTGAAATCCTGTAGAATGCACATCCATCGGCGGTGATGAAGATTAAAACTTCTGATAAAACAGTAACTTAGTTAAAAATGATTAAGTTGGGTTTTAGAAAGAAAGTTTAAAATAATTTGAAATTGCAGTTGACTATTCATCGAAAGAGAGTAGTATAGCCGACCTAGCTTGCTGGTGACGAACCAACAAGAAGATCATTAAGAGATTATGAAGAACAACTTGTGTGGATTTTTACTGATTGATTAATCGAAATTATTTTCATTGATTGATGGTAAAAATGACTCGAAGTTTATTTGAGAAATATTTGTCAGAAGATTGATGAGCCAAGATTGGTGCCCTATAGGCACTAAGCAATATTAAACTGAAGAGTTTGATCATGGCTCAGATTGAACGCTGGCGGCA
>NZ_JCAKMY010000045.1:0-17246 GCF_059515845.1 Acinetobacter sp. CY79 | reverse complement strand
GGCTTTGTTGCACAAAGGTTTGAAAGGCAGAGCTACCCTAATTGAGTTAAATTTAAGAGACAACTTGGGTATGAGGGCGACCTAATTCTGTGAATTTATTCAAGACCGCTATGCGTGCATGAATCTCATTCACCTGACTAGGGAAACTTCTTGATGTTAATTTATCGCCTAATAATTTGATGCAATGCATCTTGGTTTCCACCAAACTTCGACAATGATAACCAGACCACTTTTTCCAAAGCGATCTTCCTAGCCGTTTGACTGTTTTCAATAACTCATTGCGTTCTATAGACCTCGCTTGTTGATCTTTCCAAGGTTTTGCATTCTTTCTCGGTGGAATGACCGCATATGCATCTCGATCTAAAATGAGTTGTCGGCAGTGCTTTGTGTCATAAGCACCATCTGTATAAACAGAATCAATTTGTTCATCCAAGGGAATTTGAGCAAGTAAATCTTCAAATACTTGAGAATCACTGACATCATTTGTGGTGAGTTGTACTGCACGTATTTGCAGGGTTTTAGCATCTATAGCAATGTGAAGCTTACGCCATTGGCGACGATATTCAGACCCATGTTTCTTGCATTTCCATTCACCTTCACCAAGAAACTTCAAGCCAGTAGAATCTACAAGTAGATGCAGCCCATTACTACTTTTTTGATAGCTAATCGCAATATCAATATGCTTCTGTCTACGACAAAGGGTGGAATAATCCGGAGCTGTCCAATCTAATCCACAAAGCTTAATCAGGCTTTGAACAAAACCTGTAACCATGCGTAAAGAGAGTCGAAATAGAGATTTGATCATTAAGCAGCATTGAATCGCTGTATCGGAATAGGTTTGATTTCGACCTTGCTTGCCTTGTGATTGTGCATACCACTGAGTCTTTGGATCAAACCAAATGGAAATATTGCCTCGATTAATTAAGGCTCGATTATAGGATGACCAATTGGTTGTATGGTAGATTTTAGCTGCAGGTTTATTCATTTTGAAATTATATTGCTGAATAAGCCTTACATGCTAGGTTTGTGCAACAAAGCCGAAGTGAACTCGATTCAGTCATATATTTAACTGATACCCGAATGCCTCGGTTAATGAGAGATCTTACCTACACTAAAATCAAGCATGATATGTTATTGGTGAACAAAAGTGAAAGAGGTTCTCGAAAAAGCAAATTCATTAAAATTTATTTCGAAGATGATGAAGCAAAATATTTCTTTGAAAAAATTTTAGAGTATAAAAATTTAACAAATGGTGTAATGGCTTTCGGTGCTGATATTGAAGCCATTTCTCTAAAAATAGGCAGTGAAATATTAGTCAAGTTAGCACCTGCCGACACTTATTTTAAAATGGCTGTACTGATTGCTGACAATGATGTTGCTAGTAAGTCAAGTAATAGAAAAATTATAGATGAACATAGAAACTTCTGTGTTCTACCTGCTAGTAAATTCATAAAAGATAACAGTCCATCTAAGGATAGAAATCCAGAATCCTTAATATATGGCTTTATTAAAAATAGATTCGATAATCCGAGAGATTTTAAAGAGTTTTGGGATGATTCTGATAGTTACTCTACTGACTATGTTTTAGATCATATTTTAACCTTATCAGATTCTGAAAGACTTGATAGGGTAAAAATGAAAAGGTGGTTTAATTCATGCATAAATTACTTTGATGAACAAAAAATTATCCAAAAGTGGTGTGATGAAAATATAGAACAGGTTGATACTTTTATAGCAGATTTAACTCAAGCAATAGATGAAGCATCTAGAAACATTGATATGGCCAAGGTTACTTGAAACTGTTAAAATGATTAAAACACTGTTGGAAAGCCAATGAGTATTGATATCTACAATACACCCTTAAGATATCCTGGTGGAAAAGGCAAATTTTCACCTGTTGTTAAGGCCATTTTTGAAGAGAATGATCTAGTCGGTGGGCATTACCTTGAGCCGTATGCAGGGGGGGCTGGAGTTGCGCTTGAATTGCTTTACAGTGGTTTTGCTTCAGATATTCATATTAACGATATAGATAAGGCTGTATATAGCTTTTGGGCATCAATTACTTCGAATACTGAGGAATTTCTTAAGCTTTTAACCGACACCCCAGTAAATATGGAAGTTTGGTACAAGCAAAAGCAGATATTAAATGATCAAGATTGTAATGACATTCTATTGAAAGGTTTTGCTACTTTCTTCCTTAATCGTACTAACAGATCTGGTATCCTAAAAGGTGGTGTAATTGGAGGGAAAAAGCAAGAAGGTACATACACGATAGACGCAAGATACAATAAGATAAATCTAAGGAAAAGAATTGAAAAAGTAGGATTAAATGCGTCGAAAATACATGTTTACAATGAAGATGCACTGGATTTGATTAATAGAGTTGACTCTATTCTTCCTAGACAATCACTCATGTACCTAGATCCTCCTTATTATGTTAAGGGACAGGGCCTTTATAGAAATTTTTACAATCATGAAGATCATTTGGATATAAAGAATGCTTTAGATAAGGTAAAGACTAGATGGATAGTTTCTTATGACAATTGCACAGAAATAAAAGAAATTTACAAAGATTATTTTATGACAGATTATAGTTTGAACTATAGTGTTTATCATAAGATCAAGGCTAAAGAAGTTATGTTTTATTGTGATGAGTTGCTCAAACCAATTCAATATGATCTGTTTTCGGCTGTATAAAAATAGAAGGACTTATCTCTTAATGTGTTAATGCTTGAGTTTAGATGTAAGATATTCAGTCAACTAATTGTTTTAGGTATTTTTATATATCATTGAAAAAGCGGAGTTTCTAATTTTGAAAATGAGTACCTTGGTGAGTACTTTTTTAGTTTTAATAAGTTTAGTTAAAACAATTGGATATATGTATACATTGATCCCGACCCTCGGAATAAAAGCCATTCTAATAGTTTTTAATTTGTATCACTATATGTATCATATAAAAATTAAATTTACTAAATTTCATTAAAAACAACATCTTATGTTTTTATTTGGTAGTGCTTATAACTACTAAATATCGATCAAAATTTGTTTATTAAAAAACCCTCAATATGAGGGTTTAATTTTTTCGGATTAGCCAGAAATATATTGTTGTAGTTGATCTATTAATTTTCTTTGATCTTCCATTGTTGCTTTTACCAAATCACCTATTGAAACAATACCCACTAAACTGTCATTTTCAACAACGGGTAAATGACGGATATGCTTATCGGTCATTAACGCTAAGCACTCATCCACTGTATGAGTACGAGTTACAGAAAGCACCTGAGAAGTCATAATTTCAGCAACAGTGGTATGGTCTGAGGTGCGTTGCATTAATGCAATTTTACGCGTGTAGTCGCGTTCAGACAAAATACCGACCACCTTGTCAGCATTCGTCACGATCACTGCGCCAATCGCTTTATTCGCCATAAGTGAAATAGCTTCGAACACGGTTGCAGTTGGAGAAATCGTTGAAGTTTCAATATTCGCTTTATCTTGAAGAACTTGGGCTACTGTTGTCATGATTCCCTCACTTGTCTTTATACTTTCTATATTTTTAAATTAACTGATTGTCGCTGAAATGCAATCACTAGATAGATTTGATAAATTTAATCATAACATTCTATATTGTATGTATATGATTCGCCTTTGCTCAAATACATCCTTGAATATACATGCAAATTAACATGAATTAAATTGGATTTATCTGAACGGAATGGTCAAAAAAGAATAAGCGCATATGTTCAGTGGTCAGTTTAAAACGTTTAGACTTTTGACTAAATAGGGTGGGAGATACTTTAAATCGAGTTAAGGTGGGTAAGAGTGAATCTTCAAAATCAGCAGGCGTAATTTTTTTAGGAATATAGTGAGGCCAATGCTTTTTTGCATACTGATAGGCATGTAGGGAACTGAGCCAGAATGGGAAAATGTATTCTTTTTGATCTTGTTTGATCGCCCAACCTTGGAGTTTGGGATTGTATAGTCCCCATAACACGCCACAGTACATCATGGTTTTTAGTATTGAAATCTTTAAAATATAATCTTTAGCTACTGGATTAAGCTTTATATATTTCTTCATTTTATTGGGTCAGATCAATTAACTTCATCTTTATTATTTTAATGCTTATTTCTTAAAGTTTAGTTGCATTCATATTTCTAATCGTAAGTAATTATGATTGGGAAAGACCCAAATGGTTTTATCTATTATTTTGAGTAACAGGTATAAAAAAACGCCACCTAGGTGACGTTTTATCATGCTTGCATGGTAGCCATTTGTTGCCAGTACTGTGCTTTTAAAGAATCACGTTCTACACGAAATCCTTGGATATAGAGTTCCGCAAGAAACATTGCTGCTTTACCATGACCTGCACGAGCTGCATGCTCAAGTTCATCAATCGCATTTGAAAAATTCATTTCAAATTGAATCGTATTTACAGCATTCGCATATAGATGCTCTAGATCTTGCTGAGAGAATTGTTTAATCATATTAAACTCCTATTTTCTAATTATGATTGTCTTACTACTTTGCTTTGAACGCTGATATACATTTATAACGTTCATTTTTTACAACTTTATCGACTTATTTCTTTGCTTACAGTTTTCAATTTACGCCAAAACACTTTGATTTTACCAACAATAATGACGACTTTCTTTGCTACTCTTTACATCTATCTAAACATCTAAACAACGTTCACTTCAACTATACATTAACGCTTTTGACCTCTTGGTCTAAAATCAATATATATAAATATTGTTAAACTAATATTACAATTCAGTTCACTTGTCAACTAATTGAAAATAATATTTGTATACATATTTAGTTGTATGTACGAATTTTAATCTTGAATATTAAGGTTTATGATGAAGGAACAGGTAAAAGGAGTATATAAAATGACAAATACAATAGATGGATTTAATTTGGATGTTCCGCCAGTACAATCCCAAGTGGTTGCTCTGGCTCAATTTCACCGTAAACAATTAGATGATGCTATTTTTCATCAAGAAATTCACTTGGGAAAATATTGTCTTTCTCAACGTAAACGGATTTTTGATTTTACTCGACAGCTTGCACCTGAGCAGAAAGCAGAATTCTATCAATATTATGATGGAGAGTTGAAAAGAATTGCTGATGATGATGAGCTACATCCACCGCATTCAGAAGGTGGATTGGGTGTATTCACAATTTTCTTGGCTTTAGGCATTATAGCGTTAATTTTGTACTTGGCAGTGATTCGTTCTATGGTGAATTAACAGGTAAATCAGACTTAAAGAATGAGATAAGAAACTTATCTCATTTTTAATTTTCATATTACGCCTCTCTCAGATTTGACACTTTTAAGAAATTTAATTTGCGTATTTGACATCATCGCATTCAAATGATTAACGTTACATTTTGCTCAATATTTAGGAATATTGAATAGCCAATTCTATGAGTCATTAGAAATAGTATTCCATATTTTAAGTAACTCCAGATTCATTTACGCTTAAAGCTTTTTTTTTCCTGCGAGCATGATTAAACTACTTTGAATTAGAGGTAGTACATGCTCCATATCAAAGATTATTTTCAAGGTTTAAAGTCTAAAGTTCAGGCTGAATATGTATTCAATGCTGTGATATTCAGTATTATTGTCGTTGTGATCAGTATTTCTTTTGTTGCTGCGCGTCATCCTGTGAGTTCTGAGCAATACTTTGAAATACAAAAACTTGCTCTGCAACAGTCATTTCCTCAAACTCAAAATATGGCACATTTGATGCTGATGCAGGACAGGATTTGCGTCGTTGATTTTTATCGTTTAATGCATGCGCAACATTATGAGTCCTCTCGTATCCAAACCTATCCTGCTGAAACTCAAGATAATCTAAACTAGATAGCAGAGTTAGATAGTTATTCTAGAATGACTGGAATGGTAGCTAAACAATTCTTTAAATGAAGACTGCTTTTTTATAATATGGGGTAGTCATTAATTTTATTCGTTAATACGTTTCTTCAAATTTTGTTGAAGAACCAAGTTTAAATCATCTTGATTTAGCGTATTTGCAACAACCACTATCGTTAAGTTGTCGGGATGCAGATGTTTTTTAACTGCGGACTGAAGTTGTTTTAAGGTTAAGCTATTTATTTTCTTCTGATAAATATTCAGATAATCGGTAGGTAAACCATAAAAAGCAATCGCCGCAATTTGGGCATTAATATTGGCATTGCTGCTAAATGACATCGGGTAAGCATACAACATGCCTTCTTTGGTTTCATTAAGCTGCTGTTGAGTGATGGGTTGAGTAACAAAATTGACAAGACTTTGATGTGCAACTTGGATACTTTCCATTAGTTTATCTTGTTGAGTTGAGTAGCTTAAACTAAAAACACCTGCAACTTGTGTCGTGGTGAGCATACTCGATGCGCTGTAAGTAAGACCGCGTTTGACGCGCAACTCTTTAGATAGAATTGAATTAAAACTGCTTCCACCAAATATCCGATTGGCGACTTCAAGTGCGACTCGATCTGGATGATTCCTAGAAATTCCTAAATGTCCCATGGTGATATAGGCTTGGCTAGATAGATGTGGGATAAACGAAATATTGAAATCCTTTTGCTCGATGGGTTCGGCAACAGGTTGTGCGACTGTACCTTGAGGAAGAGCTTGAGAGATTATATTTGAGATTTCAGTGGCTTGTGATGCGCTAAGATCGCCCGTGATTGCGATATTAGAATTTTGAGCGACAAGGAGTTGATTGCGGAACTGCTGTAAAATTTCAGGAGTAATCTTACGAATACTTGCTTGCGTTCCGACGCTCGGTTCAGCGTAGGGATGCTCACCATAGAGCGCTCGATAAAAACGAATATTCATTAATCGGCTTGGATTTTCTTGAACTTGTTTTTGACCTTGTTTGGTATTGCTAAGAATTAAGTTGAGTCCAGAATGATTAAAATTTGATTTTTGAATGACATGTAGAAGTAAATTAAGCGCTTTATTCAGCTTCTCAGGTTCAGATAACACTCTTAATCTCACAATAAACATATCGCGATGAGCGCTGACATTGACCTTTGCTCCTAAACTCTCAAAAGTATTATTGATTTGTTTAGCCGTATATTGATCTGTGCCTTCAAGTAATAATTTGGCTGCCATATTGGCTGTACCATATAGACCTTGACCTATAGCTTGATCTTGTGCCGAACCTGCATTAAACGTGAGTTGAATGTCAACGATAGGCAAATCATGCGTTTCGACAAATAGTGTTCTGACTTTAAGGGTATTATTGAGTTCTTGTACAAATGGTGTTTGAGCTTGTTGCACGCTTTTTAAGTTCTTTAAACTCTGTAGATTTTTAATCGATGTGATCGGGCTAAAATCAGGCGGTAATGATTCCTCACTGATCTGTTCAATATCCGCATGACTCACTTGATTAGATACAGAGAATAGCAAAGCACATAGACTCAGTTTTAAGTTAAAAATAAGATGTTGAAGACTCATTCAACATCCTCACTAAACGTGTGCTTTTGATGATCCATCGTATTCATCCTTATATTTTCATTGGTGGTTGAGCTTTTACTTGTACTGAAAATTTCAAAGATACACTTCCATAAAGTGCATTGATACCAGGTATTCTAAGCATCTATTTATGGGGTAGATTCAGGCATAAGATGCAAAACGCTTAAATTTTCACGAACAAAATAAATATTGGCAATCCGTTTTAAATCTTCTGGAGTTACAGTTTGGTAGTGTTTTGGAAGTTGATCCAGTAAACGGAAATCAATGCCATTCACAGCCAATTGACCTATCATTTTTGCTTGACCTACGATGTCATCTTGACTGTAAACCAGATTAGACACGAAGTTGGATTTGATACCTTCAAGTTCATCCACATTGACCAGTTCATTTTTAAACAGATCCATTTCTGCCTGAACGTTTTTTTGTGCTGTCTCTAAACTGACTCCTTCAGCAGGGATTGAAGAAATAAGAAATAAGCTATCTCCACGATTGTAAGGATCATAGCTCACATTGATTGAAGTTAGAATTTTACGATCACGGACTAAACGGTCTTGCAGTCTGGATGAAATTCCACCATCGAGTAAGGATTGGATAATTGTAAGCGCATAGGCATCTTGAGGATTTTTAGCGGTATTTAAAGATTTAACATTCCATGCCATATATAAGTTTGGAATCTGTACGGGCATATTCATTTCTAGCTGCCGATAGCCTAGACGATCAAATTCAAGGACATCATTTCGTTGTGGTAAAACTCTTTTAGGAATAGCGCCAAAGTATTTTTCAACCTGTTTTAAAGTCGTCTCAGGATTGACATCACCGATAATTACTAAGGTTGCATTATTGGGTGTGTACCAACGTTGATACCAATCTTTGAGATCTTGGAGTTGGATATTATTTAAATTTTTCATCAAACCAATCACAGGCTGACGGTAATGACTGGTGGGATAAGCAATCCATTTAAATCTCTCAAAAGCTAGATTACGTGGATTATCGTCCGTTCTTTGACGTCTTTCTTCCATCACCACTTTAATTTCAGGTTCAAAGTCTTGTTGTCGCAAGTGCAAATTCTGCATACGATCTGCTTCAAGCTCTAATGCCAGTGGAAAATATTGCTTTGGATAGAGCTGATAATAATTGGTGTAATTGGTCGAGGTGAAGGCATTTATACTGCCACCGAAATTTCGACTCAACCTAGTGAATTCATCATCGGGAACTTTTTTTGTGCCTTTAAACATCATGTGTTCAAGCACATGTGAAATCCCAAGCACATTGCCAGATTCGTCAGCACTACCAACCCCATACCAAATTTGACTGAGTACGATGGGTGCACGATGATCCTCTCGAATGATGACACGTAATCCATTGGGTAGTGTGGCTTCAACAGTACTTCGAGAAACGTTTGATTGGTCTTGTGCTGTAGCGTTGGTTGAGATGAAGAACACACTAGAGAGTATGCAGACTTGGAATATAAAAGTTAAACAGCGAGCAGGGTATTCTGAACAAAAAAAAGTTTTTTGAGGTGTTAAAATACCCACATATTCTCCGAAACGTCTTAATTTTAGACTATTTTTAAGAAAGCGAAGCACGAATGCAAGTTAGTCTTGTTGCATTTTGGTTTGCTCGTTTAAAAGTGTCATTACAGCAAGAAATATATGTAATTTATGCTAAACTTATTTCTTTTAATCGCTATGCTTTTCAAGGAATCGGCATGCAAGAACAGCAAAATAAATTCTTGATTGATGCGGATATCGGTGATGATGACGTCACTTTACCGAGTTTGCCCGCCGTTAATGTGCCTATTATTGAAAATAATAAAGTAGCTCCTGCTACACAGACTTCTGCACAGAACACTTCAATTATACAGTCGAATGAGACTGAAAACATTCAAGAAGAAGAGCCTAAAAAAGGCAGTTTCTTCAGTCGAATGAAAGAAGGTTTAAGTAAATCTCGTAAAAACTTAGCTGATGGAATGGTGAATATTCTCATTGGTGGTAAAGAGATTGACGATGAGCTGTTGGAAGAAGTTGAAGAACAGCTTTTGGTTGCAGATATTGGTGTAGAAGCAACGAGAACGATTATTACCAATTTAACTGAACGTACTGCACGTGGTGATTTGATCTATTCACATTCACTCTATAAAGCGTTACAGGAAGAATTGGTTGCTTTGCTTGCACCGCGTGTTAAGCCATTACATATTGACCCTGCAAAAAGTCCATACGTGATTTTAGTGGTGGGGGTGAATGGTGTAGGTAAAACGACAACGATTGGTAAACTTGCGAAACGCTTACAAGGTGAAGGGAAGAAAGTCATGCTTGCAGCGGGGGATACTTTCCGTGCAGCGGCGACTGAACAACTTCAAATTTGGGGTGAGCGAAATAACATCGCTGTTGTGGCTCAAGGTCATGGCGCGGACAGTGCTTCAGTGATTTTTGATGCATTTGAAAGTGCACGCGCCAAAGGAGTTGATGTACTGATTGCCGATACCGCAGGTCGCTTGCATAACAAAGGTCATTTGATGCAGGAACTGACCAAAGTTAAACGTGTAATGCAAAAGATTGATGCAACTGCACCGCATGAAGTGATGTTGGTCGTTGATGCAGGTACAGGTCAAAACGCGATTAACCAAGTTGAAATGTTTGATGAAGCAGTGGGTCTGACAGGCTTAACCATCACTAAATTAGATGGTACAGCTAAAGGCGGTGTACTATTCAATATTGCAAGTCGTACACATGTGCCAATTCGATTTATTGGTGTCGGTGAAAAGATCGATGACCTACGTCCATTCTCTGCAAAATCGTTTGTCGCAGCATTATTTGAGACCGATAAATAACCTTTACTTCGACAATTTTTCCAAAATATAAATTGTGCTGTGAAATAAGTTTTGAGTCAAAAGTCATAAAAACCTTACTAAATGTAAGGTTTTTTTATTTTCATTGCTTTAATCGTTTTAATAACAATCAAATCAAAGTCTTAAAACCTGATAAATAAAGGGATTCAGATTAAAATGAGATCAATTATGAGTGTCTTATTTTTATGTTTTGGGGAAGTGAAATGGCAATATTGACACGTATAGGTAAAGTGCTCACGACAGATATCATGGGGGAATCACGTCACAAAAAAAATGAGAGTGCGATGCATGATAAAGACTTAATTCACTTCATGAAACAACGCCGTACTTTTAATCGTTTAGGCAAAAAAGTGATTTTTAGCCGGACTTACTTAAATAACCTTATTAAAGAAGCCGTCCGTTGCTGTCCTTCTGCTTTAAACTCTCAAAGTGCTCGCGTGGTTATTTTAACGGATGATGCCCATTTCAAATTTTGGCATATGGTGAAAGATGTTCAAAAACAGATTTTACCTGTACACATTGCTGAAAGTGCCATTCTCAAAATTGAAAGCTGTACAGATGCATTTGGCACAGTATTGTTTTTTGAAGATCAAGATGTGATCAGTACATTGCAAAAGAAAAAACCACTTCAAGCACATGATTTTGTGTTGTGGTCAGAGCAAACATCGGGTATGGCACAATTCGCAGTATGGACGGCACTCTCAAGTGTGGGACTGGGCGCATCCTTACATCACTATAATCCAGCCATTAATGATCAAACGTCTAAGATGTTGAACTTACCAGAGTCTTGGGAATTTAAAGCTCAGTTAATATTTGGATCGACTCATGAAAGCCCTAAAGAGAAAGAACAAGAAGAAGATGACACTATGTTTAAGGTTTTTCATACGCTCTAAAAAGGTTTTGTAAGAAGGAGATCTTTTAGTATTGAATTCATGACTCTTATTTGAAAAGTCTATTTAAATGATTAGATTATTTAAATGATTAGATTAATAGTCATTAAGAACCGAAGCATAAGCTTCGGTTTTTGATTAATGTTCTAAATTTAGAACACATTGTTATAAAGAATGGGCTGACGTTGTATTTAAATCTCAATATGATGTGTTTATCAAATTGACCAATTATCAAAAAATAAGGAAACACCCCCATGTCATTTTTAGATGAAATCAAAAAACGTCGTACCATTTATGCGATTGGTAAAAATGTAACTTTAGATAATTCCAAAATTGAATCAGTGATTCGTGAGGCTGTAAAACAAAGTCCATCTTCATTTAACTCACAAACTTCTCGTGTTGTGACACTATTTGGTCAATCACATGACAAATTTTGGGATATCGTATTAGAAACTTTACGTAAAATGGTCCCAGCAGATGCTTTTGAAGGAACAAGCAGTAAAATTGCTAGTTTCAAAGCAGGTTATGCAACAGTTCTGTTCTATGAAGATCAAGATGTAGTTAAAGGACTTCAGGAACAATTTGCGTTATATGCAGACAATTTCCCAGTTTGGTCAGAGCATTCAACAGCAATTGCACAGTTTGCGGTATGGACTGCATTGTCAGAACAAAATATTGGTGCATCCTTACAGCATTACAATCCGATTGTAGATGAAGAAGTTGCTTCAACATTTGATATTCCTGCGAACTGGAAACTTCGTGCTCAACTTGTTCTAGGTTCAATTGAAGCTCAAGCTGGTGAGAAAACCTATATGGATGATGCTGTTCGTTTTAAAACATTCAATTAATCATAGTGTTTTAATTCGTTGTAAGAAAAAGGATGCAAATGCATCCTTTTTTATGGGTTTTAGTTTGAATTATTGTTAAAACTCGTACGGCTTGAAACTTTTAAATGGTCATGAAAGTGTCATCTATTCGTAGCATAGTGCTAACAAATTGAATTGTTTAAAAGAACAGATATGAACTCAGCAAAAAATCGAGTAACAAGCTTCGTGAGCGTCGGTGGTTTAGCTTTAGCTGCTTTATTTAGCCAAAGCTTATATGCAGCAAGTACAATTACTGTACCAGACGAAATCATGGTTGTTGGGATTAATGATCAAGCCGTTAAATCGAGTTTATTGAAAAAAACAAAACAATATAAAGTGAATCCAGGTGCATTAAGTTTGAGCGTTCGCTACCAAGCGTATTTTGAAGATAACTTGAACCGTCATGATATTGTGAAATCAGATATTCTCCGTTTAGACATTCCACAAATTCAAGACAATCAACATTATGTACTCAAATTGATCAATGCGCCAAAAGATCATGATGATGCGAAAAAATATGCTGAACAACCCAAGATTGCATTATTCGATCAGAATAATCAGCAAGTAGTTCAAGAGTCGAGCATGTCAAACCAACCGAAGAATTCTATACTGGGTGGTTTATTTAATGATTCTGTAGATGCAACCCAAGTTCAGTCTACGCCTAAGAATTATTCATCTACACAAACTCGTCAAAATCAAAACGCTAAGCCTTCAACAAGCGACCAAACATCTTCGATCCCACAAACTGATACGTTATCTGTAGATCAAAACATGATCCAATTGTGGCAGAAAGCATCTAAGGCTGAGAGACAGAAATTCATGGCATGGTTAGCCGAGCAGTAAAATCAGGACTTAGCAATTTAAAATAAAGCCTAGAACATAGAACATAGAACTTAAAATAGGGCACTCAAAAGTATTCTTGGATGTTTGATTCAGCTATATTGAAGTTTATACATATCAGAATCAAAAATAAGATGTTAAAGCCTAAGTTAAGATTGGCAGGACAGCACGATATTGCTGAATTAGTCCACATGATTAATTCAGCGTATCGGAATCCGCATCAAAATAGCTGGACGAATGAATCAGAAATTGTAGATGGTGATCGAATTGATCATGGGCAGTTACAATCGCTGATTCATCAGCAGAATCAAACGCCATGCCGTTCCTTACTTTTGGTCGCGGAAATTCCCTATCAAATGAAAGATGAAATTATTGGTTGTATTGCGATTGAATCACATCAACAAGATGTGGAAATAGGGACGTTTTGTATTGCGCCACAATGGCAAAATTTAGGTTTTGGAGCACAGGTTTTAAATGCGGCTGAAACTTATGCCATGAAGATAAAACCGGATTTAAGACAAATGGTGATGTGGGTCCTGGATGCTCGTTCAGAGTTAATCGATTTTTATATCCGTCATGGCTATGAGAAGACAGGGATCGTTGAAGAGTATCCTATTGATTTAAATGTAGGTATGCCGTTGACAGAGTTGAAGCTTTTGCAATTAAGGAAAATAGCCTAAGCAAATCACTTCTATTTTCTAAAATTAAATTATTTTCATCATTCTTTTTGAAATACGGATATCTTCAAACTCATACATCAAATATAAAAAAGCCCTCTTTAAAGAGGGCTTTAATTCAGTCAATAGATGAAGATCAAGGCTATTTAACAAACCAAGTGTAATAACCAAGAATCATCAACGGCCATGCTACGAATGGACTAAATAACCATTTCCATAACCAAAACCGGGGAATAAAACCCACGCCATGAATGAATCCACCTGATATACCAATCATAATGTACATCATTGCACGATGACTGTAGTTTCCTTCAGCATCGAGCATCATGGCTGGGTGAAGGAGTAAGACAGCAGTAAGCGGCAATGCCAATAGGAATGAAATTGTCATCGCAATTTTATTCGGCTTTTTAAAGTCTTCTGACACAGCTACTTCTGACATATCTTATTCCTCATCTAAATCTTGATGTTGTTCCATATAGATGGCAGCGATCACACCAGCAAAACATGCCATAAGAACACCGAGAATCCAAGCGAAATACCACATAAAATTTCTCCTAATGGCTTAATACAAGCTATGTGTATTTTCTTGTACGTGTTTATTGGTGATAACACCCCACATTTTGTAGTAGCACCAAGTGGTGTAACACAAAATTAAGGGAACGAAAATACACGCTGCAACGGTCATTACAGTTAAAGTATTTTTACTTGAAACGGCATCCCACATGGTCAAGCTTACTGTTGGATTTAAGCTCGATGGCATTAAGAATGGGAACAAGGCAAAACCTGCGGTTAAGATCGCACCAGTGACCGCTAATGATGAACCCGTAAAAGTAATACCAGCTTTCGATTTAGATGCACCAAGCACGATGATCAAACCACCAAGTGTTGCCATGATTGGCGCAATCATGGTGATTGGATAATCAGAATAATTATTCATCCAACCTGGGTTAGCATTGGTCAAAACTTCTTTCGCAAGTGGGTTTGCTACACCATTGGTATCAAATGGTTGCACTAATGTATAACCTTGAATGTTACCAAAGTATAACCATGCACCCGCGCCTAAGAAGCAGATCAAGAATACAATGCCCATAATTTTGGTGGCTTGTGCAGAACGTGCACGTAAGTCACCATCCGTACGAAGCATTAGCCAAGCACCACCATGAGCGCAAAGCATGGATAAGCTCACTAATCCACATACTAAAGCAAATGGATTAAGTAAGGCAAAGAAGCTACCTGTGTAGGTTGAGCGTACTGTCTCATCTAATGTAAACGGTACACCTAAGAACATGTTGCCGAATGCCACACCAAATACCAACGCAGGTACTGCACCACCGATCGCTAGACCCCAATCCCAAGACGTACGCCATTGAGTATTTTCAAGTTTAGATCGGTAGTCGAAACCAACAGGTCGTAAGAACAAGGCGAACAGTACCAGTAACAGCGCCCAGTACATACCAGAGAATGCTGTTGCATATACCATTGGCCATGCAGCAAATAATGCACCACCTGCGGTAATAAACCACACTTGGTTGCCATCCCAATGCGGAGCAATCGTATTGATTGCTGCGCGACGTTCGTCGTCTGTTTTTCCAACGAATGGCATGATTGCCATTGAGCCCATGTCAAAGCCATCGGTAAGGGCAAAACCAATCAGCAATACACCGACCAGAACCCACCAAATGATTTTTAATAATTCATATTCGATCATGCTTGAGACTCCTCATTCGCTTTTTTAGCAGCTTCAAGTTTTTCAAAATGGTATTTACCAGTGTGAAGTGAACTTGGGCCTAGGCGAGAGAATTTGATCATTAGGTACATTTCAATGATAAGTAGTACCGTGTAGAAAGATGCGAGTGCGATGATAGAACCCCATACATCTGCAGAGCTAATGCTAGAAGCAGATAAATATGTGGGTAAAACTTCACCAATGGTCCAAGGTTGACGACCCACTTCTGCAACATACCAACCAGTTTGTGCAGCAATCCAAGGTAATGGCAATGCAACAACTGCAAACTTAAGTAACCAAGGTTTACTTTCTGCATTGCGCTTGAATACAGCAAAAGTCGCAAGTGCAAATAACACTAACATTAAGAAGCCAGAACCAACCATTGCACGGAATGCCCAGAATAAGCTTGGCACGTGTGGAATCGTATCGGCAGCAGCAGACTTGATTTGCTCATCTGTCGCATCGACAACATTTGGTGTGTATTTTTTCAACAGTAAACCATAACCTAAATCTTTTTGAGATGCTTCAAATGCAGCCAAAAGTTCAGGTGATTTGTCACCAGCACGTAATTGTTCTAACTGTGCATAAGAAACCATACCATTACGGATACGTTGTTCGTGATTAGCAATCAGGTCTTTGATACCTGTTACTTGCTCAGTTGTTGAACGTGTTGCAATCAGACCCATGACATACGGGATTTTAACGGCATAATCAGTTGTTTGTGTTTCTTCATTTGGAATACCAAATAAAGTAAAGGCTGCTGGAGCAGGATGTGTATCCCATTCAGCTTCGATTGCAGCAAGTTTAGTTTTTTGTACATCACCGAGTTCATAACCAGACTCATCACCCAGTAAAATTACAGATAGTGTTGATGCCAAACCAAAGATTGCAGCAATGGCAAATGAACGACGCGCAAAAGGTAAATCTTGTTTTTTAAGTAAGTAGTAACTCGAGATTGCTAAAACAAAGATTGCACCAGTGACATACCCTGCGGAAACAGTGTGTACAAATTTAACCTGTGCCACTGGGTTGAAAATCAATGCACCGAAATCAACCAATTCCATACGCATGGTTTCATAGTTGAATGCAGCACCGACAGGGTTTTGCATCCAGCCATTGGCAACTAAAATCCATAAAGCGGACATATTGGAGCCAATCGCGACTAACCAAGTCACAGCCAAATGCTGAAACTTAGAGAGGCGATCCCAGCCAAAGAAGAATAGACCAATGAAAGTCGATTCTAGGAAAAATGCCATCAATCCTTCGATTGCTAGTGGTGCTCCAAAAATATCACCAACATAGTGTGAGTAGTACGCCCAGTTCGTCCCGAACTGAAATTCCATGGTTAAACCCGTGGTCACACCTAAAGCGAAGTTAATACCGAACAATTTACCCCAAAATTTGGTCATGTCACGGTAGATTTCCTTGCCTGTCACCACGTAAGTGGTTTCCATAATGGCAAGAAGAAAAGCAAGCCCTAGAGTTAGTGGTACAAATATAAAGTGATACATCGCGGTCATTGCAAATTGGAACCGCGAAAGATCGACCACGCTTTCAGAAATCATCAACGTGTCTCCTTGATTGGGGAAGGACTGCCAGCAATACGCTCAGCAATTTGATTATCAAAATCTTTGGGAATGGTAGGGGCATCAAACCAAATATTTTTAATCGTCATTAAAATAATCACCTTAATAATTAAAATTAGTGCGATTTCTCTAACGAGATTTTTGTTTGAATTTTTGGTATTTAAGCTCATAAATAAAACCATGTTTTATTGCTACCTTTGTATTATTAAACAAAAGTAAACATAAAATAAATAGCTTAAAAATTATAAATGACATTAAATTTAAAATTATAATTAAAACAAATACTTAAACTAAAAATAAAACAAAAAATATTCTATTAAATTGTTTAA
>NZ_JCAKMY010000044.1:0-18033 GCF_059515845.1 Acinetobacter sp. CY79 | reverse complement strand
ATCTCATGGCTAAGGCTAAGTTTGAACGTAATAAGCCACACGTTAACGTGGGCACAATTGGTCACGTCGACCATGGTAAAACAACTTTAACAGCTGCAATTGCAACTGTTTGTGCAAAAACTTTTGGTGGCGAAGCGAAAGACTACGCTGCAATTGACTCTGCACCTGAAGAAAAAGCACGTGGTATTACGATTAATACTTCACACGTTGAGTATGACTCAGTTATTCGTCACTACGCACACGTAGACTGCCCAGGTCACGCCGATTATGTTAAAAACATGATTACTGGTGCTGCTCAGATGGATGGTGCGATCCTTGTATGTGCTGCGACTGATGGTCCAATGCCACAAACTCGTGAACACATCCTTCTTTCTCGTCAGGTAGGTGTACCTTACATCGTTGTATTCTTAAACAAATGCGACCTTGTTGATGATGAAGAGCTTCTTGAACTCGTTGAAATGGAAGTTCGTGAACTTCTTTCTACTTATGACTTCCCAGGTGATGATACTCCAATCATCCGTGGTTCTGCTCTTCTTGCACTTAACGGTGACCAAGGTCAATACGGCGAGCCAGCTGTTGTTGCTCTTGTTGAAGCGCTTGACTCTTACATTCCAGAGCCAGAACGTGCAATCGATAAAGCATTCCTTATGCCAATCGAAGACGTATTCTCAATCTCAGGTCGTGGTACAGTAGTGACTGGCCGTGTTGAGTCTGGTATCGTTAAAGTAGGCGAGTCTGTTGAAATCGTTGGTATCCGTGATACACAAGTAACGACAGTTACTGGTGTTGAAATGTTCCGTAAATTGCTTGACGAAGGTCGTGCTGGCGAGAACTGTGGTGTACTTCTACGTGGTACTAAACGTGAAGACGTTCAACGTGGTCAAGTATTGACTAAACCAGGTGCGATCAAACCGCACACTAAATTCGATGCAGAAGTATACGTACTTTCTAAAGAAGAAGGTGGTCGTCATACTCCATTCCTTAACGGTTACCGTCCACAGTTCTACTTCCGTACAACTGACGTAACTGGCGCGATCTCTCTTCAAGAAGGCGTTGAAATGGTTATGCCTGGTGACAACGTAGAAATGTCAGTAGAACTAATCCACCCAATCGCAATGGACCCAGGTCTACGTTTTGCGATCCGTGAAGGTGGTCGTACTGTTGGTGCTGGTGTTGTTGCTAAAGTAACTGCATAATCGTTATGATATTAAAACCGAGGGTTTCGATTCTCGGTTTTGTTATAGGTCAGTAGTTCAATTGGTAGAGCGTCGGTCTCCAAAACCGAATGTTGGGGGTTCGAGTCCCTCCTGGCCTGCCAGATATTTTTAAAAAAAAGCTTGATGCTGGCTCAACTGGTCATATAATAAGTCGCGAATCCTACGACGAGTACAAAAATGTCGAATGATAAATCGCGTGACGCATTAAGCGAAGCGCCAATACCTCAAAGAAACAATTCCGCTGAAGTCGTTCAATCTGGTTCGCCAATTGACGTGGTTTTATGGATTATTGCATTAGTATTATTTGCTGCTGCACTCATGGTAAATCAACAACTTCCAGCATATTGGGCACCGGCGAATAATGTCTGGGTGCGCGTTGGGGTAATTTTGGCTTGTATCGTTGGGGCTTTAGGTTTATTATACGCCACCCATCAAGGCAAAGGCTTTGTTCGTTTGTTGAAAGATGCGCGTATCGAATTACGTCGTGTTATTTGGCCAACAAAGCAAGAAACAGTGACCGCCTCTTGGCAAGTTTTACTTGTTGTAGTTATAACAGCCGTAGGTTTATGGTGTTTTGATTACATTATAGGCTGGTTGATGAAGTTAATTATCGGGTAAATAAGCTATGAAACGTTGGTACATTATTCATGCCTATTCAGGCTATGAAAAACAAGTGATGCGTTCGCTTAATGATCGAATCCAGCGTAGCGCTGTTGCTGATAGCTTTGGTGAAGTCCTTGTCCCTACTGAAGAAGTAGTGGAAATGAAGGATGGTAAGAAACGTAAGTCAGAGCGTAAATTCTTTCCAGGCTATGTGTTAGTCGAAATGGAAATGAATGATGATACTTGGCACATCGTTAAAGAGTGTCCAAAAGTCCTCGGTTTTATTGGTGGTACTGCTGAAAAGCCTGCTCCAATTACGCAAAAAGAAGCTGATGCGATTCTTGCGCGTGTACGCAATACGGGTGAAGCACCACGTCCTAAGACGATGTTTGAACCAGGCGAAGAATTATTGGTTACAGATGGTCCTTTCACAGACTTTAAGGGTGTTGTGGAAGAAGTTCTGTACGAAAAGTCACGTTTAACGTTGACGATTAATGTATTTAATCGTCCAACGCAAGTTGAATTGGAATTTCGTCAAGTCGAAAAATCAATCTAATTTGCATTGGATCGAGAACGCCCGATTTGTGATGAATCGGGCATTGTTGTTGTAACGGTATCGTTACTTAATATATTGGGGAGCCTTCATCGGCGTTTGCACCCAGAGGTAATTTGAAATGGCTAAGAAGATTGACGGCTATATCAAGCTGCAAGTTCCAGCTGGTAAAGCGAATCCATCTCCACCGATTGGTCCTGCACTAGGTCAACGTGGTGTTAACATCATGGCGTTCTGTAAAGAATTCAATGCTGCTACACAAAAAGTTGAAGCTGGTCTTCCAATTCCAGTCGTGATCACTGTGTACAACGACAAGTCGTTCACATTCATCATGAAAACGCCTCCTGCTGCTATTCTTCTTAAGAAAGCTGCTGGTATCCAAAAGGGTTCAGCTGTACCTAACAAAACTAAAGTTGGTAAGTTAACTCGTGCTCAACTAGAAGAAATTGCGACTACTAAAGAACCAGATTTAACTGGTGCTGATTTAGACGCACGTGTACGTACCATTGCTGGTTCTGCGCGTTCTATGGGCTTGGAAGTGGAGCTTTAAGACATGGCTAAATTAACTAAACGTCAAAAAGCGATTGTTGCTGCTGTAGAAGCGCACAAAGTTTACACGCTAGAAGAAGCAGTTGCAGTTTTAGAGAGCCTTCCAGCTCCTAAATTCAAAGAATCTTTGGATATCGCTGTAAACCTTGGTGTTGATCCACGTAAATCTGATCAGGTTGTTCGTGGCGCGACTACACTTCCTGCAGGTACTGGTAAAACTGTACGTGTAGCTGTATTTGCTCAAGGTGCTGCTGCTGAAGCTGCTAAAGCTGAAGGCGCAGATGTTGTTGGTTTTGATGATCTTGCTGAGAGCATCCAAGCGGGTAACCTTGACTTCGACGTTGTGATTGCTGCTCCAGATGCAATGCGCGTTGTTGGTAAATTAGGTACAATCCTTGGTCCACGTGGCTTAATGCCAAACCCGAAAGTGGGTACTGTAACTCCTGACGTTGCGACTGCAGTTAAAAATGCAAAAGCTGGTCAAGCTCGTTACCGCGTAGACAAAGCTGGTATCATCCATGCTGCGATTGGTCAAGTAGGTTTCACTGCTGAAGCTGTTCGTTCAAACGTTGAAGCGTTGGTTGCTGATTTGAAAAGATTAAAACCTGCTACTTCTAAAGGCGTATACATCCAAAAGATCACTTTGAGCTCAACTATGGGTCCTGGTCTTATTGTTGATGTAGCTAACGTTTCTAAATAAGTCTCGACTTACTTACAGAATTTTAAAGCCCTGAGTAAGTTTTAAAGCACTGCTTTGAAACTTACGCAAGAAACGCTCCGTCGTATTTTGCAGACTTAGGCAAACTTTGAATTGATAAATTTAGTTTATCAGCGTCAAAGACCTCGGGCGAGGCGGGTTCTTAGGAGCTCGCTTCTTAAAAGTCCAGTCCGAGTAGACGCGGTGGTGTGATTTTGTTCCTCCTCCGCGTGTAAATCTAGCGATAGATTTACGAATTGGGAGTGTGCTTCGCGTAAGCACATAAATCACCGTTAGGAGGTTTTACAATGGCTCTTCTTATCGAAGGCAAAAAACAGATCGTAGCGGAAGTAACTGAAGTTGCTTCTACTGCATTTGCTGCTGTTGTTGCTGACTACCAAGGTTTAACTGTTGAGCAATTAACTGCTCTACGTGTTGAAGCTCGTAAACTAGGTGTTGCTACTCGTGTAGTTCGTAACACTTTGGCTAAACGTGCTCTTCAAGATACTCAATTTAATATCTTGAATGACAACCTTGTTGGCCCAACAATTTTAGCTTTCTCGACTTCTGCTGATGACATGGGTGCTGCTGCACGCTTGTTCGAAGAATTCGCTAAAACTAATAAAGCATTTGAACTTAAAGCTGCTGCATTTGATGGCAAGGTTTATCAAGGTGCTGAAGTTAGCGTTATCGCTAATCTTCCAAACCAAGAGAAAGCGCTTACTATGCTTGCAAACGTTCTTCAAGCTCCTATTTCGAAATTGGGTCGCTTACTTACAGCGCTCAACGAGAAAAACGAGTCAGAAGCTGCTTAAGCTCAATACTCATTTCACACCATTCAATACCCATTTGGAGTTACTCTCATGGCTTTAACAAACGAAGAAATCCTAAACGCAGTTGCTGAAAAAACTGTTCTTGAACTTGTTGAACTTATTTCTGCTTTCGAAGAGAAATTCAATGTATCTGCTGCTGCTGTAGCTGTAGCTGCAGGTCCTGCTGCTGCTGCTGCTGAAGAGCAATCAGAATTCAACGTTGAGTTGACTTCTTTCGGCGCGAACAAAGTTGCTGTAATTAAAGCAGTTCGTGAAGTTACTGGTCTTGGCTTGAAAGAAGCTAAAGACATGGTTGAAGGCGCTCCTGCTATTCTTAAAGAAGGTATTTCTAAAGAAGAAGCTGAAGAACTTAAGAAAAAACTTGAAGAAACTGGTGCTACAATTACTGTTAAGTAATTTCACCAGGGGTCAGATTTTAAATTGACCCCGAAAAATGGCTGATGGCTCTTGGGTCATCAGCCTTTTTGCGTTACAATAATCGGCTCGATTTTTGTTAACTTGATGTAAAATTCATCAAAAATTAACATTATTAAATAAAATCAAATGCTTACCAATATTTTTCCATGTTTAAAAATATTGTTAAGCGTTTTAATACCACTGAAAATTGCAGCATTTGAACAAGGTGGTGGTCATATCGACCTACGTAATTCCTTCTAAACCCGTTCTGCAGGCGGGTTTAGTTTACTTTCCGAGGACTCCAGATGGCATACTCATATACCGAAAAGAAACGGATCCGTAAGAATTTTGGTAAATTGCCGAGTGTGATGGATGCTCCGTACTTGCTTTCGATTCAGGTCGACTCGTATAGAACATTCCTTCAAGACGGCAAAACACCAAAAAACCGCGAAGATATCGGTCTCCAAGCCGCATTTCGTTCAGTTTTTCCAATCGAAAGCTATTCTGGGAATGCTGCTTTAGAATTCGTTGAGTATAGCCTTGGTAAACCAGAGTTTGATGTTCGCGAATGTATTCTTCGTGGCTCGACTTATGCGGCACCAATGCGCGTAAAAATTCGTCTGATCATTAAAGATCGCGAAACGAAATCTATCAAAGACGTACGCGAACAAGAAGTGTACATGGGTGAAATGCCACTCATGACACAGAACGGTACCTTTGTTATTAACGGTACTGAGCGTGTAATCGTATCTCAATTACACCGTTCACCTGGTGTGTTCTTTGATCATGATAAAGGCAAAACGCATTCAAGCGGTAAAGTGCTTTATTCAGCTCGTATCATTCCTTACCGTGGTTCATGGTTAGACTTTGAGTTCGATGCCAAAGATCTAGTTTACGTTCGTATTGACCGTCGTCGTAAATTGCTTGCGACCGTTGTTCTACGTGCGTTGAATTATACAAATGAACAAATTCTAGACATGTTCTATGAAAAAGTTCCTGTATATCTAGACATGGGTAGTTACCAAATTGACCTTGTGCCTGAACGTCTGCGTGGCGAAATGGCTCAATTTGACATTCTTGATGCTGACGGCAAAGCGATTGTTGAGCAAGGTAAACGTATCAATGCGCGTCACGTACGTCAAATGGAAGCTGCTGGCTTAACGAAGCTTGCTGTTCCTGATGAGTACTTGTACGAACGTATTATTGCTGAAGACGTTAAGCTTCATAATGGCGACGTGATTGCAGCAAACACAGTATTAAGCCATGAAATCATGGTGAAATTGGCTGAAGGTGGCGTTAAACAATTCAACGTACTTTATACCAATGACATCGATCATGGTTCATTCATTGCAGATTCACTTCGTGCTGATACGACTTCGGGTCGTGAAGAAGCGTTGGTAGAAATCTACAAAGTCATGCGTCCAGGTGAGCCACCAACCAAAGAAGCTGCAGAAAACTTGTTTAATAACTTGTTCTTCTCTTCTGAGCGTTATGACTTGTCTCCAGTCGGTCGTATGAAGTTTAACCGTCGTTTGGGTCGTCCTTACGAAGTGGGTACGGATCAGAAGTCTCGTGAAGTTGAAGGTATTCTTTCTAACGAAGATATCATTGATGTATTGAAAACTTTGGTTGAAATCCGTAACGGTAAAGGCGAAGTTGACGATATCGATCACTTGGGTAACCGTCGTGTTCGTTCTGTTGGTGAAATGACAGAAAACCAATTCCGTGTGGGTCTAGTTCGTGTTGAACGTGCGGTTAAAGAGCGTTTAAGCCAAGCTGAAACAGATAACTTGTCTCCACAAGATTTGATCAACGCGAAGCCGGTGGCTGCTGCAATCAAAGAATTCTTTGGTTCAAGCCAATTGTCTCAGTTCATGGACCAAAACAACCCATTGTCTGAAATCACGCATAAACGTCGTGTATCGGCACTTGGACCTGGTGGTTTGACACGTGAGCGTGCGGGCTTTGAAGTTCGTGACGTACATCAAACGCATTATGGTCGTGTATGTCCAATTGAGACACCTGAGGGACCAAACATTGGTTTGATCAACTCATTGTCTGTTTATGCGAAAGCAAACAATTTCGGTTTCTTGGAAACACCGTACCGTAAAGTTGTTGATGGTCGTGTAACCATGGACATCGAATATTTATCTGCAATTGAAGAAGTGGGTACTGTCATTGCACAGGCCGATTCTGCAATGGATAAAGATGGCAATTTGACAGAAGAAGTTGTATCTGTACGTCATCAAGGTGACTTCGTACGTATGCCGCCTGAAAAAGTAACGCATATGGATGTATCTGCTCAGCAGGTTGTTTCTGTCGCTGCGTCACTGATTCCGTTTCTAGAACACGATGATGCCAACCGTGCATTGATGGGTTCAAACATGCAACGTCAGGCTGTGCCTACGTTAATCGCTGACAAACCACTCGTAGGTACGGGTATGGAAGCGAACGTAGCGCATGACTCTGGTGTATGTGTGATCGCGGGTCGTGGTGGTCGTATTGAATACGTAGATGCTTCTCGTGTTGTTATCCGTGTCAACGAAGATGAAATGATCGCTGGTGAAGCTGGTGTAGATATCTACAACTTGATCAAATACACGCGCTCGAACCAAAACACCTGTATTAACCAAAAAGTTCTTGTGAACATTGGTGATAAAGTAGGTCGTGGCGATGTATTGGCTGATGGTCCATCGACAGATGGCGGTGAGCTTGCATTGGGTCAGAACATGCGTGTCGCGTTCATGACTTGGAACGGTTACAACTATGAAGACTCGATTTTATTATCTGAGCGTGTTCTTCAAGAAGATCGCTTAACTTCGATTCATATTCAAGAATTGTCATGTGTCGCACGTGATACTAAGTTGGGCGCAGAAGAAATTACTGCCGATATTCCTAACGTAGGTGAAGCTGCATTATCGAAACTTGATGAATCAGGTATCGTTTATATCGGTGCTGAAGTTTCTGCCGGTGACATTCTTGTTGGTAAAGTAACGCCTAAGGGTGAAACGCAATTGACACCAGAAGAAAAATTGCTTCGTGCAATCTTCGGTGAAAAAGCGGCTGACGTAAAAGACTCATCTTTACGTGTATCTTCATCTGTGAAAGGTACAGTGATTGATGTTCAAGTCTTTACACGTGATGGCATTGAAAAAGATGAACGTGCTCAAGCTATTGAGAAAGCTCAACTAGATGCATACCGTAAAGATTTGAAAGAAGAATACAAAATCTTCGAAGAAGCTGCGCGTGAACGTATTATCCGTTTACTAAACGGTCAAGAATCTAACGGTGGCGGTACAACGAGACGTGGTGACAAGCTCAATGATGCATTGTTGTCAGGTTTAGAGCTTGTTGACTTGTTGGAAATCCAACCTGTGGATGAAGCGATTGCTGAACGTTTAAGTCAAATTCAAGTGTTCTTGAAAGAGAAGAGCCTTGAAATTGATGAGAAATTTGCTGAGAAAAAACGCAAACTTTCGACAGGTGATGAACTGACAACTGGCGTATTGAAAGTTGTTAAAGTTTACTTGGCTGTAAAACGTCGCATCCAACCGGGTGATAAAATGGCGGGTCGTCATGGGAACAAGGGTGTTGTATCAAACATCTTACCCGTAGAAGACATGCCACATGACGCGAATGGTGTTCCTGTTGATATCGTGTTGAACCCACTGGGTGTACCATCACGTATGAACGTGGGTCAGATTCTCGAAACTCACTTGGGTATGGCGGCTAAAGGTCTTGGCGATAAAATCGACAAGATGATGCAAGAGCAACGTACAGTCCTTGAACTTCGTGAATTCTTAGACAAGATTTACAACAAAGTTGGTGGCGAGCAAGAAGATCTTGACAGCTTAACTGATGATGAAATCTTAAAACTTTCTGGCAACTTACGTGCTGGTGTTCCTTTAGCGACACCTGTATTTGATGGTGCTGAAGAGTCACAAATTAAAGACTTATTAGAACTTGGTGGTCTGTCACGTACTGGTCAAACAGTATTGTATGATGGTCGCACAGGTGAGCGTTTTGACCGTCCTGTAACTGTGGGTTACATGTACATGTTGAAACTGAACCACTTGGTAGATGACAAAATGCATGCGCGTTCTACTGGTTCTTACTCTCTAGTGACGCAACAGCCATTGGGTGGTAAAGCTCAATTCGGTGGTCAGCGTTTCGGTGAGATGGAAGTCTGGGCACTAGAAGCATATGGCGCAGCATATACGCTCCAAGAAATGCTGACTGTGAAGTCGGATGACGTTGAAGGTCGTACTCGTATCTACAAAAACATCGTAGATGGTAACCATTTCATGGATCCAGGTATGCCTGAATCGTTCAACGTATTGACCAAAGAGATCCGTTCTTTAGGTATCAACATTGAACTGAAAAATGGTGACTAAGACTCTCCATTAAATCTCCCTAAATCCCTCTTTGAAAAAGAGGGACTTCCCCCTTAACAAAGGGGGACTGAGGGGGATTTAAATTCAGTTAAAAAACAATATTTGTGACCCAGTTGTTGAGTGAAAATCTCCACAACACACGGAGAAAAAAATTGAAAGACTTGCTCGATATCATGCGCAAAAAGACGGATTCAGACGGTCATGCTCCTGTAGAGTTTGACCGCATCCGTATTGGTCTTGCATCACCAGAAATGATTAAGTCATGGTCTCATGGTGAAGTTAAAAAGCCTGAAACCATTAACTATCGTACGTTCAAGCCAGAACGCGATGGTTTATTCTGTGCCAAAATCTTTGGTCCAGTCAAAGATTACGAATGCTTGTGCGGTAAATACAAGCGTATGAAATACAAAGGCGTCATTTGTGAAAAATGTGGCGTTGAAGTAACAACTGCGAAAGTTCGTCGTGAGCGTATGGGTCATATTGACCTTGCATCACCTGTTGCGCACATTTGGTTCTTGAAATCATTACCATCTCGTATCGGTCTGTTATTAGACATGACCTTACGTGATATTGAACGTGTATTGTATTTCGAATCTTATGTGGTTACTGACCCTGGTATGACTCCATTTGAGAAATACCAACTTCTGAACGATGAAGAATACTTCAATGCTTTAGAAGAGCACGGTGATGAATTCACTGCGAAAATGGGTGCTGAAGCGATTCAAGATTTGTTGAAAGACATCGATCTTGAAAATGAGATTTCTCGTTTACGTGAAGAAATTCCAAACACAACTTCAGAAACGAAGCTTAAAAAAGCATCGAAACGTTTGAAGTTGATGGAAGCGTTTAAAGAATCGAACAACAAACCAGAATGGATGGTGTTAACTGTACTTCCAGTACTTCCACCTGATCTTCGTCCGTTAGTTCCGCTTGAAGGTGGTCGTTTCGCGACTTCTGACTTGAATGATCTTTACCGTCGTGTGATTAACCGTAACAACCGTTTAAAACGTCTTCTTGATCTTGCTGCACCAGACATTATCGTACGTAACGAAAAACGTATGTTACAAGAGTCTGTAGATGCATTGCTTGATAATGGTCGTCGTGGTCGCGCAATTACAGGTTCGAACAAACGTCCTCTTAAATCTTTGGCAGACATGATCAAAGGTAAACAAGGTCGTTTCCGTCAAAACTTGTTGGGTAAACGTGTCGATTATTCAGGTCGTTCGGTAATTACCGTAGGTCCTACATTACGTTTACACCAATGTGGTCTTCCGAAGAAAATGGCACTTGAACTATTCAAGCCATTCATTTTCGCTAAACTACAAGCATCTGGCCAAGCAACAACCATTAAAGCTGCGAAGAAAATGGTTGAGCGCGAGACTCCAGAAGTTTGGGACGTTCTTGCATCTGTTATTCGTCAACATCCAGTGATGTTGAACCGTGCGCCAACACTTCACCGTTTGGGTCTTCAAGCATTTGAACCGACCTTGATCGAAGGTAAAGCGATCCGTCTTCATCCGTTAGTATGTGCGGCATTTAACGCCGACTTCGACGGTGACCAAATGGCGGTACACGTTCCATTAACACTTGAAGCTCAATTAGAAGCTCGTGCGTTAATGATGTCGACCAACAACATCTTGTCTCCAGCGAACGGTGAGCCAATCATCGTACCGTCTCAGGACGTTGTCTTAGGCTTGTATTACATCTCTCGTGATGCAATCAATGTCAAAGGTGAAGGCATGGTGTTCGCGGATACTCACGAAGTAAACCGTGCACTTGCGACGGGTCAAGTGGATCTACATGCTCGCGTAAAAGCGCGTGTTCATCAAACTGTGATCGATGACAACGGCAATAGAGAGCAACAAACAATTATCGTGGATACAACTCCAGGTCGTTGTTTGCTCTGGGAAGTTGTGCCTGAAGGCTTAAGCTTCGATATGATCAACCTTGAGATGACCAAAAAGAACATTTCGAAGTTAATCAACTCTTGCTACCGTAAGCTTGGTTTAAAAGATACTGTTATCTTCGCTGACCAATTGATGTACTTAGGTTTCCGTCAAGCGACACGTTCAGGCGTATCGGTGGGTATGGAAGACATGGTGATTCCACCTGCTAAATACGCCATTATTGAAAAAGCTGAAGTTGAAGTACGTGAAATTGAACAACAGTTCGAACAAGGTTTCGTAACTGCGGGTGAGCGTTATAACAAAGTTGTCGATATTTGGGCGCGTACAAATGACCAAGTCGCGAAAGCGATGATGGATAACTTGTCTTTCACTACTGTTAAAAACAAACAGGGTGAAGATGAGAAGCAAAAATCATTCAACTCGATCTACATGATGTCTGACTCAGGTGCCCGTGGTTCGGCAGCTCAGATTCGTCAGTTAGCGGGTATGCGTGGTTTGATGGCGAAACCAGATGGCTCGATCATTGAAACGCCTATTAAAGCAAACTTCCGTGAAGGTTTGACAGTACTTCAGTACTTCATTTCAACACACGGTGCGCGTAAAGGTTTGGCCGATACAGCATTGAAAACCGCGAACTCGGGTTACTTGACGCGTCGTCTTGTAGACGTAGCACAAGATTTGGTGATTACTGAACCAGATTGCGGTACTTTAGACGGTCTTGTTATGACTCCGTTTATTCAAGGCGGCGATGTAATCGAAAACCTTGGTGCTCGAGTATTGGGTCGTGTACTTGCTGAAGATGCGAAGAAACCAGGTTCTGATGAAGTTGTTCTTCCACGTAACACGTTGATTGACGAAAAACTTGCTAACTTCCTAGAAGATAGCGGTGTCGATGAAGTGAAAGTACGTTCAGTTGTCAACTGTGCATCTACTTTCGGCGTATGTGCGAAATGTTATGGTCGTGACCTTGCTCGCGGTCACTTAGTGAACCCAGGTGAATCAGTGGGTGTAATGGCTGCTCAATCCATTGGTGAGCCAGGTACACAGTTAACCATGCGTACGTTCCACGTTGGTGGTGCTGCGAGCCGAACGTCTGCTGCAAACAGCGTACAAGTTCGTAACGGTGGTGCGGTACGTTTCCATAACGTGAAAACTGTACAACACGCGAAAGGGCACTTGGTTTCTGTTTCTCGTTCTGGTGAAATCGGTATTACCGATGATATCGGTCGTGAGCGTGAACGCTATAAACTTCCTTATGGTGCGTCTATCTTGCTTAAAGATGGCGAATCAATTGAAGCAGGTGGTATCGTCGCGACTTGGGATCCGCATACACATCCATTGGTTACAGAAGTTGCGGGTAAAGTACGTTTCAGCCAAATCGCTGACGGCGTAACTGCAACCTCTAAAACTGATGATGCAACAGGTATGACGACTGTTGAAATCCTTCCTGTAACGGCTCGTCCTGCTTCAGGTAAAGATTTACGTCCAGCGGTTGTGTTAGACACAACTGACGGCGGTGAACAGTTCTACTTCTTGCCACAAAATACGATTGTGACTGTCCGTGATGGCGAAACAATTGGTGTGGGTGACGTTATTGGTCGTGTTCCACAAGAAACTTCACGTACTCGTGATATTACCGGTGGTCTTCCACGCGTAGCGGATTTATTTGAAGCACGTAAACCGAAAGAGCATGCAATTCTTGCTGAAATTTCAGGTGTCGTGAGCTTTGGTAAAGAGACTAAAGGTAAAAACCGTCTTGTAATTACGCCGACAGATGGCTCTGAAATTTATGAAGAGCTTATTCCAAAATGGCGTACGATTAACGTGTTCGAAGGCGAGCATGTGAACCGTGGTGAGACGATTTCTGATGGCCCACAAAACCCGCACGATATTTTACGTTTGAAAGGCGAAGTTGCGCTTACAAATTACATCGTGAATGAAGTGCAAGACGTATACCGTCTCCAAGGTGTAAAAATCAACGACAAGCATATTGAAGTAATCGTACGTCAAATGCTTCGTAAAGTTGATATCACTGATGGCGGTGATACAAGCTTCATCAAGGGCGAACAAGTGGATTACATTCGTGTTGTTGGCGAAAACCAAGCTGTACTTGCTCAGAACAAGTTCCCAGCGAAGTTTGAACGTCAATTGATGGGTATCACCAAAGCATCACTTTCTACTGACTCGTTCATTTCTGCTGCATCGTTCCAGGAAACAACACGTGTGTTAACTGAAGCGGCTGTAACAGGTAAAGAAGATGAATTACGTGGCTTGAAAGAGAACGTGGTTGTAGGTCGTTTGATCCCAGCGGGTACAGGTTTGGCTTACCATCTTGAGCGTCGTCGTCAAGAAGCAGAAGCTGCAGAATACGAATTGGTCAATGACTTCTCTGAAGTAGACCAAGCATTCTCTCAAGCATTAAACGAAGATCAATTCTAAGTTTAACTTGAAATAAAAAAGCCACCTTCGGGTGGCTTTTTTATACGAAAATTTAGGGCTAAAAATACTGAATTGAAATGTGAAAGATAAAGCTTTATTTATGATGGATTATTTCCTATATTTAAAATATATGTTTAAAAATAAACATTTTTGCTTATAAATCTTTAAAAATTATATGGGGTTATATCGATGAATCATTCAACTCGTGTGTTGTCTCTGGGTCTACTAACACTGGTTTCAAGCTTTGCCACAGGCAAACCCATGCCAAACTCGATTATTGTAGATGATAAAGCCGTTGTACCTGTCGTTAAAACACAGATCATTCGTAGAGTTGAAGGGCAAGAGCCTGTTCGTACAGTGACTGCAACGATTTTTGAAGTGACTAATCAAGGAAAATATATCGTTGCTCGTGATATTGAGCTGCAAGATAAAGAAAGCACCTTTTCTGAAAAACAAATGTCAAATCCTGTCATTAAGCAGGGTAGTGTTATCGTACCGACATCTAAAATTGAATTGACTACAAAAATTACCCAAGATGGTGAATTGATTGGTGAGAAGAAAACAGTTGATGCTGCTGGTGTGGAAATTAAAAAAGATGGTGAACTGATTCATCGAGAGTTACAACTTGAGCAAATCAGCAATAAACAAGCCCAAGAAAAAGTAACGCATGCTGTTGCTAAAGAAAGTGGTGTTACTACGAGAGATATTGTGATTTTTGGTGAAACCAAAGATGCTGCTGATAAAAATAATGATTAAGTGAATGCTATTCAATTTTACAAAAATAACTCAAATGTATTGGATTGGATAACATGATGCTTTAATTGCATACACAGAAAGTAGGTATGATTAAATCAAACTGCTAGGACAAGGATCTAATCATGAAAAAATTAGCAAGTATCGTTGCTGTTGCAACCATTTCAAGCTTTTTGTTAGCGGGCTGTGAAAGTATGTCACCATCGCAACAACGCGTTGGTGCTGCTGCACTAGGTGGTGCAATTGGTGGTGGTGTCGGTAACAATGTCGGAGGTGGCGTTGGTGCTACACTGGGCGGTGGTGCAGGTGCTGCTGTCGGAAGTAAAACGCAGAGTGGTTCAGATCGTAATGCAACGTATAGTGGCGTAGGTGGTGCTGTAGGTTCAGCGATTGGCAAGAGTATTTTTGGTGGTAACTCTGGTGCAGCGATCGGTGGTGCAATTGGTGGTGGCGCAGGCGCTGCACTTGAGCAAAAACGTTAAGCATTTCAGGCTAAGCTTAAATGTGATTTTGAAAAAAGCGCTTGATATAAGCGCTTTTTTTATTTGAAACGACTGCCATGCGCTTTCTTTCTACGGATGTAAAGGGTTTTACTGACCTTGGCCACACGCGAACCTGATTCATCTAAAATATTGATTTCATAGTTGCGATATACCGGTGCAAAATTATCTGCTAATGCCTTAATGGTATTGATCTCTTCAGCATTTAATCGAAAATCAGCATAGACGGTACTCCGACCCGGTGTTAAAAATTCGATATTAGCGGCTTTATCCCAAACTATATATTTAGACCCTAAATGATGCATCAACAGTGACATATAAAATGGATCAACCATGGCATATAAACTGCCACCAAAATGAACGCCTACAATATTTTTGTTGTGTCGGGTGAGTGGCATTTTGACGCGAATGTGATAATTTTTAAGATCGAGTTTATCAATCACAATACCCGCACCTTGAAAAGGTGCAAAATGATTAAACATATATTTAGAAATAAGCGGGATTGTCGCCAACTTTTTTAAAATACTCATTACGGTCAATTTTTTTTATGGCATGAAATTGCATACTAAATTAGAAAAAATATCCTGACATTGATCAAAATGCCCTAGAGCCGTATTTTATTGGTCAATAATAATACAATAAGGAAGCCGCATTATGCAATTTGAATCGCACTGGATTAGTACCCAAGATCAACAAAAACTTTATGCTAAAACATGGGGTCATCCATCTAAACCCGCTTTGGTTTTAGTTCACGGATATCCTGATAATCAGGAGGTTTGGGAGCTGATCATCGCTCATTTAATTCAAGACTTCTATGTGGTGACTTATGATGTAAGAGGGGCGGGTCAATCTAGTGTTCCCAAACGCATAAAAGCGTACACATTAGCGCAATTATCGCTTGATTTTGAAAGTGTTGTGAATTCGTTACTTCCTAAGCGTTCGTTTCATGTAGCAGCCCATGACTGGGGTTCTATTCAAACTTGGGAGTCGGTGACAGAAGCTAAATTTAAAAATCGAATTTTGTCCTATACCACGATTTCAGGGCCTTGTTTGGATCATGCGGCTTTTTGGATGAGAGAACAGTTTAAGCACCAAAAGCCAAAATTCTTTAAACAATTGATCAAGTCTTGGTATATCGTTTTATTCCAATTGCCTATTGTGGCTCCAACCCTGTGGAATTTTTTAAATCCAGATCGTTGGGAGAAAATTTTTGAAATCTTAGAAGATGCCAAAGGTTTACCTGTTAACCAAAATATTTCTCAAGATGGTGAGCATGGTGTCGCATTGTATAGAGCGAACTTTATTCCTCGTTTAACAATGCCTCGACAGCGCCATGCAATTTGTCCAGTGCAAGCAGTTGTGTTAAAACGTGATAAATACGTCAGTCCAGAATTAATTGATGAAATTCCAAAATGGGTGGAGTCTTTTGAACGTGTAGAAGTGGATGCAAATCATTGGGCAGTGCTAAGCCATTCGGAAGAAATCGCCAGTTATATTCAGAAATTTGCGCAAAAAAATCATAGCTAATTCCAATATATTTTAGCGATTAATGACGTTTAGATAACTGGAGTAATTTTATCTTTAAACTCTGATAAAATGCTCCTTTTTCTTATAATCAAAATTCCTATGTTCGCAATTCTTGCTGCCATTGGGGTCATGTTTGGCCTATCTTTGGCTCGTGTACCTGTGGTTTTTGCCCTGATCATCGGTGCGGTTACAGGCGGTCTTTTAGCTGGGTTAGGTCTTCAAGGAACAATGGAAGCTTTCAATGGTGGTTTGGGTAAAGGTGCTCAAATTGCATTGGCTTATGGTGTTCTTGGTGCCTTTGCACTGACTTTGGCGCGTTCAGGTTTGCCTGACTTATTGGCTTATAAATTGGTCACGATGTTGAAAGGCAAAGGTGATCTTAAAGCGCAAAATCGTGTCAAATATCTGATTTTTGTGACCGTCGCTGTTGCTGCGATTTGTTCACAGAACGTGATTCCGGTGCATATTGCTTTTATTCCAGTCTTGATCCCACCATTACTTAGCGTATTTAACCATCTTAAATTGGATCGTCGTCTGATTGCGTGTGTACTCACGTTTGGTTTGGTTGCAACCTATATGTTGGTTCCATTTGGGTTCGGTGCGATTTTCCTGAATGATATTTTAGGTCAAAACATCAATACTTTTGGTGCGCCATTGGGTTTTAACATTACTTATGACCAAATTCCATCGGCAATGGCTCTCCCTGTGTTTGGCATGTTTATTGGTTTACTTATTGCGATTTTCTTTACTTATCGTAAACCTCGTGAATATGAAGAGCTAAAAGTTGAGAGTACTCAAAAAACGATTTCTGGGGAACTGAATGACGAGTCTGGGCCTGCACAACCTAAAGTGGCTCAATTTACGATTCTCATGGCGATCATTGCCGTAGTTGTGACCTTATGGGTTCAGGTTGAATCTGAGTCAATGATTCTTGCAGGCTTAGTCGGGGTTGCAATTTTAAGCTGCGCAGGCATTTTCAAGTGGAAAGAAGCCGATGATGTGATTATCACGGGTATGCGCATGATGGCGTTGGTTGGGTTTATCATGATTGCTGCGCAAGGTTTTGCTGCTGTGATTTCAGCCACAGGTCAAGTACCTACTCTGGTTGCAGCATCTGTACAGTGGATTGGTGATAGCCAAGGCTTAGCTGCATTTTGGATGTTATTGATTGGTCTATTGATCACTTTAGGGATTGGATCTTCTTTCTCAACTGTTCCTATTTTGGCGATTATTTACGTGCCTTTGTGCCTTCAATTTGGTTTTAGTCCAGCTGCAACCATTGCGATTATCGGGACTGCTGCTGCGCTAGGTGATGCGGGTTCTCCAGCTTCAGACTCCACTTTAGGTCCAACTTCTGGATTAAATATGGATGGTCAACATGATCATATGAAAGACAGCGTGATTCCGACCTTTATTCATTACAACATTCCTTTAATGATTTTTGGTTGGATTGCTGCGATGATCCTTTAATCAACATTTGATCAATATAAAAAGGCGATATATATCGCCTTTTTCTTATTTTAATTCGTATTAAAAAGGTTGGGTTTAGATTTATTTAATAATAAGATCTCCTTAATTTCAATAATGTTATAAGTTAATAATAAAACCAACTAAATTAGTATAATTAATTAAATATTTATAAATATCAATTGTATATAAATATTG
>NZ_JCAKMY010000043.1:0-19219 GCF_059515845.1 Acinetobacter sp. CY79 | reverse complement strand
AGTGATGTGTGCTGATAAAAACGGAGGCTTTCACTTGGTAAACTAGACATACTCATCAGGAGTTTACCATGAGCAAAAAACAAAAGATTTATACAGCAGAATTCAAAGCTGAAGCAATCAAAGCGATTGAATCAAATCAAGGCAATGTCTCTGAAACTGCTCGACAGCTTGGTATTTCCATGCAAACCCTTTCAAATTGGTACAACAAAGCAAAGGTTGGGACATTAGAAGGAACACAACAATATTTGCCCGATCTCGTTGCTCTACTCGAAGAAAATAAGAAACTCAAACAACAACTCAAAACTGCGGAAATGGAAAAAGAATTTCTAAAAAAAGCGGCAGCGTACTTTGCCAAAGAAAGTCAGTGAGGTACGCTTATATGAAAGAGCACAAAAACACATACCCAACCACGATGATGGCTAGATTGCTAAATGTCTCAGTATCAAGGTTTTATGATTGGCTTAAACAAGGTTTAAGCCAACGAAAGATTCTAAGCAATCAGCAGACAATATTGGTCAAAATCGCCCATCAAAAGACCAATGAAAGTTACGGTTATATTCGGCTGACCAAGTATTTACAGGCTCAAGGTATCCAAATTAGCCAGTATGCTGTGCGTTGCATTAAACAGCAGAATCATCTGTACTGTAAGCGCCATAAGCGTTTTAAAAGAACAACGAATAGCGACCACAATCGTTCTATTTATAATAATTTGTTAGAGCAAAACTTTGCAGTAACTGCTCCAAATGTTGCGTGGGTAAGTGACATTACATATGTATGGACAGCTGAAGGATGGCTGTATCTAGCTGCTTTAAAAGACCTTTGTAGCAAACAAGTGGTTGGCTATAGCTTAAGTGAACGGATGACATCACAGCTTGTTTGCAACGCACTTAGCATGGCTATCCGCAATCATAAACCCTCTCGAAACTTAATCGTTCACTCAGACAGAGGAAGCCAATATTGCAGTAAAGAATATCGGAATATGCTTGAAAAATATGGTTTCGAAGGCTCAATGAGTAAAAAAGGAGATTGTTACGATAATGCGCCGATTGAAAGCTTTTGGGGAATATTAAAGAACGAACTTGTACATCATCGCAATTATAAAACAAGGGAGGAAGCTAAGGCTGATATTACAAAATATATAGAGTTATTTTATAATCAGCAGAGAATTCAGAAAGGATTGGATTTTAAGACACCAAATCAAATGGCAGAGGACTTTTACAAGTTGGCTGCCTAGAATCTCCCAAGTTAAAGCCTCCTGTTAATTCAGCATACATCATAGTTTGTATCCTGTAATTTTTTAAAAGTAATTAGTGTAATAAAAACAATAGGGTAGGTAATAGTTTTCGTCCGTCTGGGCCACCATATAAAACAACCGCTTACGTGTACTAATCCTAAGTGGTTTTTTGTTTTTATTTGCTAGTAAGAATATGGTAAGTAGCTTAAATCAACTTATAAGATTAGGTTTTTTAAAGTTATATAAGGTTTGGATCTGTGCTTGGAATCAAGTGTCTAAGTTTAAGATGAGCCAGAAGATCTGCTTCAGCTTGTTTGGACTCTTCTTGAATTTCGAAGGGTTAACGAACCATGTTGAGCGGTTCAATGCTACTTTAAGAAATCGCTTAGGGCGTTTTACACGGAAAACTTTAAGCTTTTCGAAGAAGAAAGAAAATCATGAAGCTGTCTTGCATCTGTTTTTATTAAAATACAATCAAGACATGAAAAATAAATGGATAACGCGTCATACTTAAACACTACCAAATGATAATTAAGCATCTTGTTAGCTAATTATCAGATGATTAACTTACTTCTCTATGCTTAATCCATCAATGAGTCTTGTAGAGAATCTATTTGTTTTCTCAAGAAATCCCAGACCAATTTAATCCGCGGTTCATGTTGTAAATCCACCAAAGTCAACATCCAAAAAGTATGGGTAAAACGAACCTGTTGCTGTAACACTTGTTCAAGTTCAGGCTTATCTTCTGCCATAAATTTGGGCAAAATCGCAAGTCCTGCGCCTGCACTGACTGCAATTTGTTGCGCTAAAATACTGCTGCTTCTAAAATTTGCTGTGAGCTGTAATGGAAGCCGTTCTAAACAATACAGTTCTGGGCTATAGACTAAATCATCAATGTAATTGACGAAGCGATGTTGCGATAAATCATCCAAAGTTTGAATAGCTGGATTGGATGCTAAATAACTTTTGCTGCCATAAATTTTTAAACAATAATCCGTCAAGCGCGTAATGATATAAGGACCAGATTTCGGTCGATCAATTGAAATCACGATATCGGCTTCACGGTGTGAAAGTTTAATCATTTTAGGTACGGGGATCAGGTCAATACTGATGAGAGGATATTGTTTGGAAAATTTAACCAATAATTGAGTTAAAAATGCTGTTCCGAAACCTTCAGGTGTGCCAATTCGCACACGACCTTCTAGAGGGTTATGAGGTTTTTGAATTTGCAAATAGGCTTGTTCCATATGTTCAATACGAGGAACCAATGCCATTCCTTCAGTCGTCAGTTCATATCCTGTGACTTCTCGTTTAAACAATTGAGTACCTAAAGCAAGCTCTAAGGCTTGGATTCTTCGCGCAACCGTACTGTGTTCGACCCCGATAATTTTTGCAGCATTGGTTAAGGTCTTGGCACGTGCGAGTACCAAAAAATACTGTAAATGATCCCAATTGATTTTCATTGTTATTTTCACTTCCTGTGCAAATATGCACATTGATCGTGCACGAATTTGCCTTGGTGGTCAAAGATAATTTTGCTAGTTTGAGGGGAGAGAATTTGAATAAACACAGCTCGTAGATTGAGCGTGACAACTGATAGAACAATCAAAACCTAAGGAAAGGTCATGAACGCAATTCACACCCTACAATTGACAAAAGCACAGTTGCTGATTAACGGCGAATTTATTGAATCTAAAACCACACACTGGCAAGACATTGTCAATCCAGCCACGCAAGAAGTGATTGGGCAAGTGCCTTTTGCAACGGTAGATGAGGTCAATGCGGCGATTTCATCTGCACAAAATGCATTTGCGAGTTGGAGTCAAACACCGATTCAAGCACGGATGCGGATCATGCTTAAACTTCAAGATTTGATTCGTCAAAATGCCAAAGACATTGCCAAAGTCTTAACCGCCGAACAGGGTAAAACTTTGGCTGATGCTGAAGGTGATATTCAGCGTGGACTCGAAGTGGTTGAACATGCCTGTTCAATTGGTACGCTGCAAATGGGTGAGTATATCGAAGGCGTGGCGCGTGGTGTGGATACCTATACGCTACAACAGCCTTTAGGTGTATGTGCAGGAATCACACCCTTTAATTTTCCAGCGATGATTCCACTCTGGATGTTCCCGATGGCGATTGTGTGCGGAAATACGTTTGTGCTTAAACCCTCTGAGCAAGATCCACTATCGACTATGATGTTGGTTGAGCTTGCGATCGAAGCCGGTATGCCAGCAGGTGTTTTAAATGTGGTACATGGTGGCAAAGAGGTGGTCGATTTACTCTGTACGCATCAAGATATTAAAGCGATTTCATTTGTCGGTTCGACCCATGTCGGTACGCATGTTTATAACTTGGCGGGTCAACATGGTAAACGTGTGCAATCGATGATGGGTGCAAAAAACCATGTGGTGGTCATGCCAGATGCCAATAAAGAACAAACTTTAAATGCTTTGGTGGGTGCGGCTTTTGGCGCGGCTGGACAGCGTTGTATGGCTTTATCCGTTGCAGTCATGGTCGGCGAAAGTAAGCAATGGATTGATACCTTAGTTGAAAAATCTAAAACTTTAAGTGTAAATGCGGGGCATGAACCAAATACGGATATTGGTCCCGTGATTTCATCTCGTGCTAAAGCCCGTGTGATTGAGCTGATCAATAGTGGTGTAGAAGAGGGGGCAACACTTTTACTCGATGGTCGTGATGTCCAAGTCAAAGGCTATGAGCAAGGAAATTTTGTCGGACAAACCATTTTCAGCGATGTCACGACTGACATGCGTATTTATAAAGAAGAAATTTTTGGCCCCGTTTTAGCGATTATTTGTGTAGATACATTGGATGAAGCTATTGCCCTGATTAATGCCAACCCATTTGGTAATGGTGTAGGTCTCTTTACGCAAAGTGGTGCAACCGCACGTACTTTCCAGCATCAAATTAATATCGGTCAAGTCGGCATCAATATTCCAATTCCAGTCCCTGTACCATTCTTTAGCTTCACTGGTTCTCGTGGTTCAAAACTCGGTGATTTAGGTCCTTATGGTAAGCAAGCAGTCCAATTTTATACCCAAACCAAGACCATTACCAGCCGTTGGTTTGAAGACTCTCAAGAGTCTACCGGTGTCAATACCACGATCAATCTGCGCTAAGGAGATCAACAATGAAAATTGCATTTATTGGTCTTGGAAATATGGGCGGTGCCATGGCGCACAATCTATTAAAAGCGGGACAGCAGGTTTTTGGTTTTGACCTGAGTGAAAAAGCACTACAAGCACTTCAAGGGCAAGGTGGTGTAATTTGTGAAAGTCCACAAGCGGCGGCCAAACAAGCAGATATTGTGATTAGCATGTTGCCTGCGGCGAAACATGTGCGCGATGTGTATTTAGGTGAAAACGGTGTTTTGGCAGTGCTTAAAGCAGGGAGTCTCTGCATTGATTGTAGTACCATTGACCCGAAAACCATTCAAGATATTGCCAAAATTGCGCATGAAAAAGGCATTCAAATCTGTGATGCCCCTGTGTCAGGGGGCACTATTGGCGCACAAGCAGGAACCTTGACCTTTATGGTGGGTGCAGATCAAGACACATTTAATGCTGCTCAATCTGTTTTGAGCCACATGGGTAAAAATACGGTGTCTTGTGGCGAAGTTGGTGCCGGTCAAATTGCCAAAATTTGTAATAACCTGATCTTGGGGATATCAATGGCAGCTGTCGCAGAAGGGATGGCATTGGGTGCCAAACTGGGCATTGATACGCAAGCTTTGGCAGGGGTCATTAATAGTTCAAGTGGTCGTTGCTGGAGTTCTGAGGTGTGTAATCCGTGGCCAGGAATTAGCCCGAATGCACCAGCGTCACGGGGTTATACGAATGGTTTTGCCAATCAATTGATGTTAAAGGATTTAGGTTTAGCGGTAGAAGCCGCTGCTCAGGTGCAACAACCTGTTTTACTTGGTGGATTAGTCCAACAGCTCTATCAGCAAATGTGTTTACAGGGTAAAAACCACTTAGATTTTTCCAGTGTGATTCAACAATATTTACCGTCAAACTCGCCGTGAAAAATACTGAATTAGGGTGAATAGACGGGATAAAAGTCAAAGGATGACGAAGTAGTGCCTTCATGGAAAAGGTATTGCGATCAATAATAAAATGAAACTGAGGTAGCACATGTCAAACTATCAAGATGTTGCAAAGAGTTTTAATTTAGAAAATGCAGCGGATGCATTGTTGAACGGTTCTTTAAATGCCTTAAATGCTTGTGATGAATGTTGTGATCGACATGCGACAGGCAATAAAGTCGCGTTATATTGGCAATCTAAAGACGGCGAAAAAAAACAATATACGTTTCAGCAGTTAAAAGAATACTCGAGTCAATTTGCTAATTTTCTCAAGTCTCAAGGTGTTCAGCGTGGAGATCGAGTTTCAGGTTTATTGCCAAGAAATGTAGAGCTCCTGATTACCATTTTAGCCACATGGCGGATTGGTGCTGTCTATCAGCCTTTATTTACCGCATTTGGCCCCAAAGCGATTGAACATCGTGTGCAACTGGCGAAAAGTAAATTTGTGGTGACAGATGCAACCAATCGTCCGAAGCTCGATGAAGTTCAGGATTGCCCACCGATTATTTCAGTGGTACCTGCATCGGGTTTTAAACGACCAGAAGCAGATTTAGATTTCTGGAATGAAGTGAATGCTCAGTCGAATCAATGTGATGTGGTTTTACTGGGGATCAATGATCCATTTTTATTGATGTTTACCTCTGGGACAACAGGTTTAGCCAAGCCTCTAGAAGTGCCTTTAAAAGCACTGATTGCCTTTGGTCGTTATATGCAAGATGCAATTGGTCTGACTGAAGATGATGCATTTTGGAATATCGCCGATCCGGGTTGGGCCTATGGTTTGTACTATGCCATTACTGGACCCTTGTTATTGGGTCATGCCACCTTGTTTTATGAAGGTGGATTTAGCACCGAAAGCCTGATCAAGATTACTCAAGAATACAACATTACTAATTTAGCAGGTGCTCCGACAGCTTATCGTTTGATGATGGCAGCTGATCAAGATCAGATGACCACACTTCGCGGACAGTTTAGACGAGTCAGTAGTGCAGGTGAGCCACTCAATCCCGAAGTGATTCGTTGGTTTGATCACGTTTTAAATGCGCCGATTTATGATCATTATGGTCAAACTGAAGTCGGGATGGTGGTGTGTAATCATCATGCTTTAAAACACGATATTCGTGCAGGTTCAGCAGGTTTTGCAAGTCCTGGATATCAGATTGCTGTGGTCGATGAGCAAGGCAATGTATTGCCAACCGATACCCCTGGGATTTTAGCGATCGATTTGGAAAAATCGCCATTGATGTGGTTTGGTGGCTATCAAGAGAGTCGGAAATCTCCATTTGTTGGTCACTATTATTTAACAGGTGACACCGCAGAAATTCATGCTGATGGCAGTATGAGTTTTGTGGGACGCAGTGATGATGTGATTACGACATCAGGTTATCGTATTGGGCCATTTGATGTGGAAAGTGCGCTCTTGGAACATGATGCCGTGGTTGAAGCCGCTGTGGTTGGTGTCCCTGATCCTGAACGAACGGAAGTGGTGAAAGCCTTTATTATTTTGGCACAAGGGGTTGAAGCAACGGATCAGTTATCTGCTGAACTCAGTGAGTTTGTGAAGAAACGTTTATCTGCACATGCTTATCCAAGATTGGTTGAATTTGTGACTGAACTTCCTAAAACGCCGAGTGGTAAAATTCAACGGTTTTTATTGCGCAATCAAGAGATCAACAAGCAAGAATTGAAGAAACAAGACGTTAGTAAGCAAGAATTAAATAAGCAAGAAATAAGCAAACAGCAAGCTGTATAAACGGCTGTGAACGAATGTATCAAAAGGACGAGATATGCAACTAACCGAAGAGCAAGTACTGATTCAAGATATGGCGAAAAGTTTTGCCGTCGAGCAAATTAAGCCTTTCGCCAGTGAGTGGGATCAAAAAGGAATTTTTCCGAAGCAAGCCCTGAATCAAATGGGTGAGCTTGGGTTTATGGGCATGTTGGTGCCTGAACAGTGGGGTGGCTCAGAAACCGGTAACCTAGCTTATGTATTGGCTTTAGAGGAAATTGCCGCGGCAGATGGGGCAACCTCGACCATTATGAGCGTGCACAACTCTGTGGGCTGTGTCCCCATTTTAAAATTTGGTTCAGAACAACAAAAAGAGCAGTATTTAAAGCCCTTGGCACAAGGGGAACTGATCGGGGCTTTTGCGCTTACTGAGCCACATACGGGTTCAGATGCGGCTGCCATTAAAACCCGTGCGGTGAAAGACGGCGACGATTATATTCTAAATGGGGCGAAGCAGTTTATTACCTCAGGGCATAATGCGGGCGTCATCATTGTCTTTGCAGTGACCGATCCCAGCGCAGGCAAAAAAGGCATGAGTGCTTTTATTGTTCCGCGTAACACTCGAGGTTATGAAGTGATTCGGGTTGAAGAAAAACTGGGTCTACATGCTTCTGATACTTGCCAAATTGCACTGACAGATGTGCGTCTGCATAAAAGCATGATGTTGGGTAAAGAAGGCGATGGTTTAAAAATTGCCTTATCCAACCTTGAAGGTGGGCGTATTGGCATTGCAGCACAAGCGGTCGGTTTGGCGCGCGCAGCTTTAGAGGAAGCCACTCGCTATGCCAAAGAACGCGTGGCTTTTGGTAAACCCATTTTTGAGCAACAAGCCATTTCCTTCCGTTTAGCCAGTATGGCAACCGAAATTCAAGTTGCACGACAAATGGTGCATTATGCAGCGCGTTTAAAAGAAGCAGGTCAGCCGTGTCTCACTGAAGCGTCTATGGCGAAACTTTTTTCATCAGAAATGACCGAACGGGTTTGTTCACGAGCCTTACAAATTTTTGGTGGCTACGGTTATCTCAAGGATTTCCCGATTGAACGGATTTACCGCGATGCCCGTATTTGCCAGATTTATGAAGGCACCAGTGATATTCAACGCTTAGTGATTGCACGGAGTTTATAGGTCAGGCTGACTTAAAGCCAAAAAAATTAAATATTGAAAAGGCGTATAAGAATGAATTTTGCAACGATTTTATTAGATAAGAACAATGGCGTGGGGCTAATCACCTTGAATCGTCCAAAAGCACTGAATGCACTTAATACAGAATTGATTAGTGAAATCAATGAAGCGTTGGATCAACTGGAAAAAGATCAAGCGATTGGCTGTATTGTCTTAGCGGGGTCAGAGAAAGCCTTTGCTGCAGGTGCGGATATTAAAGAAATGGCGGAGTTAAATTTCCCGAATATTTATTTTGATGACTTTTTTAGTCTGGCAGATCGTATTGCACAGCGCCGTAAACCTTTGATTGCCGCAGTCAGTGGCTATGCTTTAGGTGGTGGTTGTGAGTTAGCGCTGATGTGTGATTTTATTTATTGCGCAGACAATGCCAAATTTGCTTTGCCCGAAGTCACTTTAGGCGTATTACCGGGTATTGGGGGGACTCAACGTTTGACCTTGGCAGTCGGTAAAGCCAAAGCCATGGAGATGTGTTTAACCGCGCGTCAAATGGGTGCGATTGAAGCGGAACAAAGTGGATTGGTGGCTCGCGTCTTTGCTACAGATGAATTGTTAGAACAGACCCTACAAGCCGCGGAGAAAATTGCAGAAAAATCATTAACCGCCGTGATGATGATTAAAGAGTCGATCAATCGTGCCTTTGAAGTCAGTTTAGCCGAGGGTTTACGCTTTGAGCGTCGCACGTTCCATTCCATCTTTGCCAGTCAAGATCAAAAAGAAGGCATGCGTGCATTTATTCAAAAACGACCTGCTCAATTTAAAAACCAATAAACATTGAGCCATTTATTTTTCTATTTTAATTACTCGGATATAAAAAATGAAGAATGAAAATAACTTAATGATCCAGATACAAGGTAGCTTAGGCATCATTACTTTAGATCGTCCCAGTCACTTAAATGCTTTATCACTTGAGATGATTCAAGGCATTCAAGCGCAGTTTGAAGCGTGGAAAGATGATGACTTTGTTCAAGCGATCTTGATTAACTCAAACAGTCCAAAAGCCTTTAGTGCGGGTGGTGATATTCGCTATTTATATGATGCCTATAAAAATGACTCTAATGATTATCGAGACTACTTTATAGCCGAATATAAAATGCTCAACACCATTCGACAATACCCGAAGCCTGTACTTACCTTTTTAGATGGTTATGTTTTAGGTGGTGGATTCGGTTTGGCACAAGCCTGCCATATTTTGGTCAGTAGTGAAAAATCACGCTTTGCCATGCCTGAGACGGCAATTGGTTTTTTCCCTGATGTGGGCGCAACGCACTTTCTCTCGCGTTTAGATGATATGGGTGTTTATCTTGCGATTACGGGGGAACAAATCAGTAGTAGCGACGCACTTTATTTGGATTTAATTGATTACCATGTGCCAAGCGCACGTATGGAAGAATTGATCAAGGCGATTATTGCACTTCCTGAATTGGGCAAAATTCAAATTGAACAAGTAATCTCTCGTTTTATTAATGATCCTGTGAGTAGTGAGTTAAAAGATTTGGCAAGCCAGATCCATCAGCATTTTTCGCATACAAGCATTGAAGAAATTGAGAAGAGTCTCGCCAATGAACGAGACCCACTTCGCCAACCTTGGGCTGAAAAAGTTTTAAATGTGCTTAGACAACGTTCCTTGATTGCCAAACAAACCAGTTTGAAATTACAGTTGATTGGGCGAAGTTTATCGCTAGAAAAATGCATGAAGCTTGAACGAGATTTGCAAGATATTTGGTTTGAACATGGCGATTTGATGGAAGGTGTGCGTGCTTTAATTATTGATAAAGACAAACAACCGAAATGGCAAACTGAAAATCCAAAACTCAGCAAAATGATTCAGGATCTTACTGCGGCTTAAGAGCTGCAAGGGTTCATTCTAAATGTCTAGGTCATCGTAATGTTCAAAGTCATTGGCTAATGATGTCCAACACAACTTGGAGAAATTCTAACTGAAACATATCAATTGAAAATAAATAAACTGACATAAAAGATAACTCAACATGGAAGAGAGGTCGCTATGGAACAGCATCAACAACAAACGTTAATACCCAAAAAATCATCCCATCGTTTAGCTGGAATATCCAGCATGGTGGGTACCACGATAGAATGGTACGATTTTTTCATCTATGGAGCAGCGGCAGCTTTAGTCTTTAATAAGTTGTTTTTCCCTAATTTAGATCCTTTAACTGGCGTGTTGGCAGCATTTGCAACTTATGCAGTCGGTTTTATTGGTCGACCTCTAGGTGGGATTATCTTTGGACATTATGGCGACAAAATTGGTCGTAAATCGATGTTATTACTAACATTACTGCTTATGGGTATTCCCACCGTCATGATTGGATTACTTCCAACCTATGAAACTATCGGCTATTGGGCTGCATTTGCTTTAGTGTTGTTAAGATTTATTCAAGGTATGGCAATGGGCGGTGAGTGGGGCGGTGCAGTCCTCATGGCAGTTGAACATGCACCTGAAGGGAAAAAAGGGTTTTGGGGGAGCTTGCCTCAAGCCAGCACTGGTGGTGGTTTGATGCTCGCATCTATCGCATTATGGTTAGTCTCGTTATTGCCTGAAGAAGCTCTATTTAGCTGGGGTTGGCGCTTACCATTTTTAGCGAGTATTTTATTGCTTGGTGTTGGTTGGTATATTCGAGTAAAAGTGCCTGAATCACCTGACTTTGAAAAGGTGAAAGAGAAGACTAAAGAGATTAAAGTTCCTGCATTTCGTGTGTTACGAGATTATCCAAAACCTGTGTTACGTATTGTTGTGGCGCGTGCAGCAGAAAATGCTTGGTTTTATATGGCATCTACTTTCACTTTGGCCTATACCACCACGCAACTTGGAATTCCGCGAGCCGATATCTTATTTGCCACCATTTGCGGTGCGGTGGTCATTATGTTTATGACGCCATTATGTGGGCATTTGTCAGATAAAGTCGGTCAGCGTAATATGTTTATGTTTGGACTTACGGTATTAGCGCTCTACAGTTATCCATTCTTTATGATGTTGGATACTAAAAATCCTTTCTGGGTTTGGACAGCTATTGTATTGGCGATCGGTGTGGTGTTCCCACTGATGTATGCCCCTCAAGCGCAGTTATTTTCACGTCAATTTCCAGCTGAAATACGATACAGTGGTATTTCAATTTCGGTTCAATTTGCGGGTGTTCTTGGTGGTGGTTTAGCGCCACTTATTGCGACGAAGTTATTAGGTATCGGTGGTGGAAGCACTTTTCTGATTTCACTGTATATTTTGAGCATGACCGTCGTTGCAATTGTTTGTACGAGTTTTATGCCAGGGGATCGAGATTCAGTTCAACACAAAGCTTTTATTCATACAGACCACGTTGATGCGGGTCAAAGTGATCCAACAGTGACTCGTAAAACGATCAGCGATGATATTTGATTGGATTAAATTGACCTTATACCAATGACTCTAAATATTTTTACGATAAAAATGGATCTGTTTAAGATCCATTTTGCATTTAAAAGTTCATTAATAAATAAATTTGAGTAGAATTGAGCCAATATATCGCAAGCATAAAATGAAGCATGTCTAAAGATTTTAAAGCGATGACTTATGTTGTCGATGCCAATTTGGCAGATACCTTGACTTGGTTGGTTTCACATCAAGATTGTTATGATCGCTTTGAATATGATGCATTGACCAAAGAGCTTTTGGTTCATCATGCCAATGGAACAGATCGTATTAAACAAGGTGATTATCTAAATGCTTCTTATGGCATTTTGATTACGTCACTTTAGAATAATTAATGTCCTAAAAGCTGAGCTGGATTCTTCCTTCAATAAAGAAAAAACCCAACAGTACATTGGGTTTTTTCTTTATAGGATTACTTCTTCACTTTATTCTTAATATGAAGAATCAATCCATATCAATTTAACTTGCCATGGCATCAATGGTGAGTTCTGCAACAGTGGGTTTTGCTTTTTCAGCCTTTAAGCCTAACTTATGAAACAATTGTCTATCACGACCTTCACCCGCATTTGGTGTGGTGAGTAATTTTTCACCTGAGAATAGCGAGTTTGCCCCAGCCATAAATGCCAACGCTTGATCAGAATCAGACAATGACTCGCGACCTGCTGATAAACGAATATAACTTTTAGGCATAATGATACGAGCGACTGCTATTGTACGAATCCATTCGGTCACATCCAATTTTTCTACATCGGCTAAAGGCGTACCTTCAATCGGCACCAACATATTAATCGGTACTGATTCAGGATGAATCGCCAAAGTCGCCAGTTCATGTAATAAACCGATACGATCTTTACTGTCCTCACCCAAGCCCACGATTCCACCACTACATACTTTCATGCCTGCCTGACGGACATGATCTAAAGTATTTAAGCGATCATCATAAGAGCGGGTGGTAATCACATTGGGATAATATTCACGAGAGGTATCTAAGTTGTGATTGTAGTAATCCAAACCTGCATCTTTTAATCGCTCTGCTTGAGATTGATTGAGCATGCCTAAAGTCATACAGGTTTCTAAACCCAATGCTTTCACTTCTTTGACCATTTCTAAGACATAAGGCATATCACGTTCATGTGGGTTACGCCATGCGGCTCCCATACAGAAACGAGATGATCCAGAGGCTAACGCTTCTTTGGCCTCGCTAATCACTTTTTCAACTTCGATACGTTTTTCAGCTTCAAGCTTGGAGTCATAACGTGCAGATTGAGAGCAGTATTTACAGTCTTCAGGACATTTTCCCGTTTTAATTGAAAGTAAAGTACTGACCTGAATGTTGTTTGCATCGAAGTGTTGACGATGAATACGTTGCGCCTCAAAAACCAAATCTAAAAAAGGTTGTTCATATAATTTTTGAATTTCTTCACGCGTCCAATCATTGCGCACGTTCATATTTTATCCATCTAATAAATGCATTGATTTGATCATACGGGTTTTTATGAGGAGACAAAGCTTAAAAAATGACATTTTTGTTGAGAAAAAATCATCGATTTTGCTATGTTGATTGAAAATAGGAATTGTTGATTTGGTTACAAAATTATCTTGAATTCTTGTTAGATGTTTGCAAAGTTTATTGGGGTTGATATTTGCTATGAACTGGTCGCTAACGTGCACTTAAAATTCTAAAACGTGTTTTGTTTTTAGGGATAGGCTTAAAATTGAAAAAAGTTTATTCATTGTTTTAGTTTCTGTTGAGCGATTGCCCAGTCAATATGGACTTGCACAATCTCATCGTATTCAACTCGTGTTCGCATTAAAGTTTCGATAATTTTTTCAGAATAGGGTGCATTACCCAGTCCAATTGCGATGTTCCGCATAAAACTTTGATAACCTGTACGCCGCAGTGGACTACCTTCTGTTCTGGCTAAAAAAGTTGCTTCATCCCATGCCCAAAGTTCTAATAAGCTGACTTGGTCTAAACCATGTCGAGGGTGGAAATCTTCTATCGAGGTGGTTTGAGCAAAACTATTCCATGGACAAATCAGTTGGCAGTCATCACAACCAAAGACACGATTGCCAATACCTCGACGTAATTCTTCAGGAATAATGCCTTGATATTCAATGGTTAAATAGGCAATACATTTACGAGCATCCAGCATATAGGGTTCGACGATGGCTTGTGTCGGGCATATATCAATACAGGCGGTACATGATCCACAATGTTTGCTTGCGGGAGAGTCAAAAGGCAATTCGAGTGAGCTGAATAGTTCACCTAAAACAAAAAAAGAGCCCGCCTTTTTATGAATCAGTAAAGTGTGTTTTCCTGTCCAGCCCATACCCGCATTTTCAGCGAGAGATTTTTCAAAAATAGGGGCTGAATCTGCAAAGGGGCGAGATTCAAAATCTCCTACTTTTTCACGAATACGTGTGGCTAATATCTTGAGGCGACCACGCATGACTTTATGGTAATCCCGTCCACGTGCATATCTGGCAATAATGGCAGCATTGGGTTGATCAGGGACATATCGAGGCTTGGGTGTCTCAACCAAATAATCCATGCGCACACAGATGATACTTTTTGTTCCCGGAACCAATAAAGTCGGATCAGCACGTTTTTCTAGATTTTCTTCTAAAAACTTCATATCGCCGTGATATCCACGATCTAAATATTCTTGAAAACGGACTAATTCTGCTTGAGCATCTGGTTTGGCAATGACACAATCGGAAAAACCCAAGTCCAAAGCTTGTGCTTTAATCCATGCTTTCAATGCAACCGGATCTTGCTGATCTACAGGGATTTTTACTAAAGATGTGGATTGAGCCATAACCAAGATAATAAGGAAAGATGATGCGTCATTCAGTTTATCACAGCCATGCTATTCAAGCATGGGAACAGCGTTGGTTTAGTCAACAAAACAGCGCTTATGGATTGATGCAACAAGCCGCTTGGACAATTGCACAACGATTAATCGATTCCTTTAACCCTTTAAAGGATCCTGTTAAAAATATTGCGGTCTGTTGTGGGACGGGTAACAACGCAGGTGATGGTTATTTGGTTGCAAAGTATTTGGCTGAAGCGGGTTTAAAAGTAGACATTTATGCTGCTGAGCTTGGGCAGTCCAATGCTTTAAAATTAGCTTATCAAGAAGCACAGCTTACGCAACAACGATCAGATTATGATCTCAAAATCTATTCAGGTTTCGATTTTCAGCAAAACTATGATGTCTATGTCGATGCTTTATTCGGGATTGGACTCAATCGTGATTTAGATCAATCATGGCAAGACATTATTCAATCGATCAATGCTCAATCAGGTTTAAAGATATGCATTGATATTCCCAGTGGATTGCATGCAAATACAGGTCAACCACTGCCTTGCGCCATTAAAGCAGATACGACTTACAGTATCTTGGCTTTAAAAGCAGGGCTATTTACGGGTAAAGGAAAAGAATACGCAGGAACAATTGAATCGGTTTCACTCATTCCCATAGATCAAGAACTAGAACCGATGGCTCAGCTTTCGCAAAATGATATACAACTCCCACAACGTCAAGCTTTTGGGCACAAAGGCAGTTATGGTCATGTATTGATCGTTGGTGGACATGCAGATATGGGCGGAGCTGTCATCATGGCGGCTGAATCTGCTTTTTATGCAGGAGCAGGTAAAGTCAGTATTGTTTGTGATGTTAAACATCATGCTTCAATCTTGGCGCGTTCACCGAATATCATGGTCAGAGATATTAATGCCATGTCTTCAAATGATATTGCAACGGTCATTGAGCAAGTTGATGCGATCAGCTTTGGCATGGGCTTAGGTCGAGATGAATGGGCGAAAGGCATCTATCACCATTGGATAGACGCTCTGATTCATTCCAAGATTAAATTAGTACTTGATGCTGATGCATTATGGTTCTTGGCACTTAATCCTCAAAAAATGCATGAGCAGTGTTTTCTTACACCGCATCCAGGTGAAGCTGCAAAGTTATTGAATACTTTGGTTCAACAAGTCGAGTGTGATCGTATTCAAGCGATTCATGCTTTACAGGAAAAATACGCAGGTCAATGGGTATTGAAAGGTGCGGGGAGTTTAACTCTACAGACTATAAAAAATGAATTTAAGCCGAATAACCAAAAATCATTGCCTTGGATTTGTACTGCAGGCAATGCTGGAATGGGAACGGGGGGGATGGGTGATGTGCTTGCAGGAATGATAGCAAGTTTAAAAGCCCAATTTGATAATGAAATTGATCTACATCAAATTGTGACTTTACATGCTTTGGCGGGTGATTATATGGCTCAACAGGGTATGCGTGGCTTACAAGCACATCAGATGAATCATGCGATTTACCATGTTGTGAATCATCCATTAGGCGTTTAGATAGCATTGCAGATAAGAGCTAAACTACTCTTTAAATGAATTAAAATATAAGGTGAAAAATGGAAAAATATTTGATCGTTGCTGTCGTTCTAGTGATCTGTATCGGAATCGTGATGTATACACAGATGGCAAGTGGGACAAAGCTTGAAGGACAATCATTGAAACAGGCTGTTCAGAAAGCATTTCCAAAATATAAAGTGATTGAAAAGCACGGTACGATTATGATTTGCGAAATCAATCATCGAAATGAACCTGATGAATTAGTCTTTATTCGAATTGATCGGAATCAAAAGAAAAATATTCGTAATTTTGGTCGTCGTGTAACCATTACTTATTCTAAAAAGCCTTCAATGAAAGAAATAAAAAAAGATGTTATTCCTTATTTGGATTAGCACCTTTAATTGATCTTTTCATTTTAGATTAAACGTTTGAAACTTTAATTTAACGTCTACGTGAACTACTGCGACTTCGTCCACGTGCCATTCCACCTAAGGCATTCAATACTGCTAGTTTTGTCATGCTCCCCGAAGCATGAGCGTGACAGATTGCTGTGGCAAGCGCATCAGCGGCATCTTGTTGAGGTTTAATACTGAGATTTAGAATACGCATCACCATCATTTGAACCTGTTCTTTATCTGCAGCGCCATAACCGACGACAGACTGCTTAATTTGACGTGCCGTATATTCAGCAACTTGTAGATCTAAATTGACCAGTGCCGCGATCGCAGCTCCTCGTGCTTGTCCCAATTTTAATGCAGAGTCAGGGTTTACCGACATAAACACTTGTTCAACAGCAGCCTCAGTCGGGCCATGAAACTTTACAATTCGTTCTATTCCAGCAAAAATTCTTTTCAATCGTTCGGGCATTTCGGGCGTTTCAGTTCGAATCGTTCCAGCATCGACAAATATTAGTTTTTGACCTTCTTTTTGAATGATTCCGTAGCCCGTTAAACGTGAACCTGGATCAATTCCAATAATTAGTGACATTCAAAGACTTTAAAAATAATATAATGCCCATATTGTTACATAAGTGTATGAAAAAAGCTTGATACAGATTAAGCATATGATTACCGCAATTTATTCATTCTCTTGAGATTAGATTACTTTCCATGAAATTAGCTCTTATTGTTTTAGTTGGTATCGTCCTTGAAATATTCGTATGGATCGGAGTAGGTGATCTTGTCGGAAGTATGTGGTATGTGTTCTTCTGGTTCATTGCGGCATTTTTTATTGGGATGAATATGATTCGTACACATGCTTCGGGCCTGATGCCACAGATGCAACAAATGCAAAAAAGTCAAATGAGTGCAGATCCGAACCTGACCAATAATTTGCCAAAAATTATTGCGGGTTTATTTTTGATGATCCCGGGTTTGGTGACTGATCTGATTGCGTTGTTAATTTTAATTCCACCTGTACAGCGTGCGTTTAAATCGATCATGATGAAAACCATGATGAAGCGTCAACAAGCCATGATGGAAAAAATGATGGGTGGCATGATGGGCGATATGAATGGAATGGGAGGCATGAGCGGTGGTGCTCAAGGCCAAAACCCATTTGCTGATCTGATGCGTCAAATGCAAGAAGCCCAAAATCAACAAACTCGTGGTGGTCGCGACTCTACGATCATTGATGGGGAAGCACGCGAAGTTACGCCAGATGCAAAGAAAATTGAAATGAAAGATGTGAATCCTAAATAAGCTAACTTACTTCATTAATGTATGAGCAAAGCCAAATCAAATGATTTGGCTTTTTTATGACAGATCAGATTTGAGCAAATGTAAGTCATCGTTATTTATTCAGATCAATACAACAGACAAAATTTAAAATTGTTATAATTCAGGTATTATTTCATGTTTAAGCCAATTTATGTCCTTGCTCCTGACGATCTGTATATTGCATTTTGTGGCTCAATTTACCCCTGGTCCTGATGTACTCTTGATTGCTAAAAGTGCTGCATCTACGACACGAATCAACACACTTAAAATTATTCTAGGTATTTCAGTCGGTATTTTGGTTTGGGTTGTTCTCACCTTACTCGGCTTCACGGTATTAATTACACAGTTTCCTTGGATTCAGCAGGTGCTTATGCTGATTGGTGGGCTATTTTTAGCAAAAATGGGATGGGCAATGTTGAAGGATGGTTTAGCTACTTTAAATCAACGCTTTGAAATAGATATATCCCAAGACAATCAGGATGAACAGCCTCAAAACTATTTTTTATTGGGTTTATTGACTAACTTATCTAATCCTAAAACATTAATTTATTTTAGTAGTGTTTTTTCACTGGCATTAAGTTCGTCAGCGACCAGTAATCTGAAAACACAATTGGCTGTTATTATTCCAATTCAAACTTTTTTAGTGTTTGCACTGTTTATGTTAATTATGTCGATGCCAAAAATTAAGGCTACTTACCAGCGTTCTGGGAGTTATATCGATATTTTATCGGGCGCGCTGTTTTTGATTTTTGCGATTATTCTGTGGATTGATGCGATTTATTTAATGCTTTAGACCTCTTGCGAAAGTCGTTATTGCAAGTTTATCCGGTTTACCAGTGCAGCGATTAAGCTAATGCGTAAACCGAATCGCTTGCGTCTATTTCGGTAGCGTTCACTCAATATTCTAAATGTTTTTAATTGACGATTGATGTGTTCAATCACAATTCGTATTTCTCCAATGATTTTATTGTACTTTTTCTCAATATCAGATAAGGCAGAATTCTTCTTTTTCTTAATAGGAGTCAATAGCTTAAATCCACGCTCCTCTAGTCCATGATACCCTAAATCAGTAACCACATATTCACAATGCTTGAATTTTGCAATCGTTTTTCTTGCCAATTTAATGTCATGTTGACTACCACTTGATAGATCTAGACCTATGATTTGTTTGCTCTTTGGATGATAGATCACTTGCGCTTTGAGCGTATGTTTCTTCTTTTTACCACTGTAAAACTTACTCTGATTTTTTTTGGGGACGTTCTATTGAACATTCTGTTGCATCAATAATAACCCAATTAAAGTGTTCATCTGCTGTGGTGATAGATCGTTTTGGAAGCGTAAAACGCCTTGATTTCATCAACGCATCCTCAACCTTTTTTATGGTTCGA
>NZ_JCAKMY010000042.1:0-21248 GCF_059515845.1 Acinetobacter sp. CY79 | reverse complement strand
GCAATTTCACCAAATTGATTCATCGCAATATGTAATTTACAGCCATAAAACCAGCCCATTGAGCTTCTACCACGTGATGCAATTTGGACTAATGATTTATGACGCTGAATACGTTGATTTTTACAAACTGGCAAAGTTGTTGAATCAATCCATAAATATTGTGTACCTTGACCTTTCATCAGTGCCACATGTAAAGCGTGTAGAGCTAATTGATGCCTATTGATCAGATGAATCATCCGTTGGTAACAGGGTAAGCTTTTAAATAAATGATTTTTATCCTGTTTCAACCATGTAAAAAAGGCTTTGAAATTAGTGAAATGAGAACATTTATACCAGATAGCAATAAAAGTGATTTCTGAGATACTCAAGTGAGCGGTTCGGACTCTTGAGAAACGACGACTTTGTTTAAGGAAATTCCAATAGGTTGCTTCAAATTTAAGAAAGAAATCATCAATTAAACAGAATAATTCGGTACTATTAAACATAGGGACTAGAGTTTTAAGTTTTGTGTGGTAACTCAACTGATGGCTCTAGTCCTCTTATTTTTCAAGTCAATTTCTTATCCGCGATTCGGGTTATCTAGGTTATAAAACAAACACTCGAATCAAAAAAACAAATTTAGACAAATAACCAAATTAAACATATGATTTATAAAGATTATATTAAAAATATTGCAACAATGAAAAAATGAATCACTCATCCAAATGTGATTCAACTCACATTATAAAATTAAAGATGAAAATTAATCTTCGATTATCTTTTAAACGCTTTCAATTGCGGACGATTTCAATTAAAATACAGCGCTTGAAATTTTATATTTCGATTGTGGATCTATTGGTTTTCCTTTAGAATTCGCACTCCTTTTTGTTTGGACAGATTCCACCGTCCAAACCAACTATAATAGGTAGTGGTTAATGAAAACTCTCAGCGCTAAGCCAGCTGAAGTTCAACACGACTGGTACGTTGTTGATGCTTCTGGCAAAACTTTAGGTCGTCTTGCGACTGAAATCGCTCGTCGTTTACGCGGTAAGCATAAAACTTCTTATACTCCTCACGTTGACACAGGCGACTATATCGTTGTTATCAATGCTGAAGAAATCACTGTGACTGGTAAGAAGTCACAAGATAAGAAATACTATCGCCATACTGGTTTCCCTGGTGGTATCCGTGAGACTAACTTTGAAAAGTTAATCGCTCACAAACCTGAAACAGTTTTAGAAAAAGCTGTTAAAGGTATGTTACCTAAAGGTCCTCTTGGTTATGCAATGATCAAAAAAATGAAAGTGTACGCTGGTACTGAGCATCCACATACTGCTCAACAGCCACAAGTTTTGGACATCTAAGGGATACAGCACATGGCTACTAACTATGGTACAGGTCGCCGTAAGACCGCAACTGCACGTGTTTTCCTATCAGCTGGTACTGGTAAACTCGTAATCAACAACCGTACTCTTGAACAGTACTTTGGTCGTGAAACTGCTCGTATGGTAGTTCGTCAACCATTAGAACTTCTTGAAGTTACTGAGAAATTTGACCTTTACATCACTGTTGCTGGTGGTGGTATTGGTGGTCAAGCAGGCGCTATCCGTCACGGTATTACTCGTGCATTGATCGCTTCTGACGAAACTTTAAAACCTGCGCTTCGTCAAGCTGGTTTCGTTACTCGTGATGCTCGTGAAGTTGAACGTAAGAAACTTGGTTTACGTAAAGCTCGTAAACGTCCTCAGTTCTCTAAACGTTAATTCGTTTACCGAATCGGACAAAAAACCTCGGCTTATGCCGAGGTTTTTTTATGTAGCTCTATTTTATCTAATAACACTTAAATCAATAATGTCTGATTAAATCCATAATCAGCCATCGAATAACATCACTTGCTATAAGCGAAACTATTAAAAAATAAATCGCCTTAACTTGATGCTTTTCATTTATTTTTTTAAACAATAGATATTCAAAGACATAAAGATAGACAGGAATCAGAAAAAAATCACTGTGTAAAAAAGTAGGAAATAGGAAAGTTTCAAGAATAACAAATACCAAATCGCATCAAGAAATCTCTCGTGTATAGAAAGATTTAAGGTACCTTGATATCGACGTTTGTAAGGAAATAGTACAAGCAAGAAATATTGAACAATCACGTATACTAAATTTATTTTTAAATATGTATAACGCATATCTTCCTAATTAGATGAATTGTCCATAAATGAGAATTGAATGATCGCAAAGTCTCCGTGATTTTATTGTCTAAGTTTAGTATCCTATCTGATTCACTTTAGCTTGCTTGTTTTTATGTCTGTTGAGAATACTCCGCTTCAAGGTATTACACTGTATAGCCATGCAGATGACTTTCGCTCTCACTGGATTCGCTTCCTTCTTGCAGAAAAACAAATTAAACATCATTTAATTATCGCCGATGATCAAGATGAAGATCTGGCCACGCTCAATCCCTATAATCGCCTGCCCATGCTTTTGGAAAATGATTTAAAACTATTTAATACCAGTATTATTTCTGAGTATTTAGATGATCGATATCGTCAAAATAAACTCTATGCGGATGCACCAGCGCCTCGTGCGGAACAAAGACAATATATTTGGCGCTTTGAGCAAGATTGGTTAAAGCTCGCAGATGTAATGCTTTGTCATGCCGATACTTTGAATCCAGAACAAAAGAAAAAAGCGCAAAAACAACTCAAAGATACTTTAATTTCTTTAACCCCTTTATTTCAACATTATCCTTACTTTATGTCGGAGCAATTTTCTATTTTGGATTGTATGCTCGCACCGATTTTTCTAAGACTGGGTTTAATGGGTATAGAACTCCCTAAACAGCAATGTCGCCCAATCCATTTATATTGCCAACGTATCTTTAATCGTCCAGCATTCTCAAAGTCTTTAACATTGCAGGAAAAGAATCGCTATAGTGCATATCTAAGTCAACAATAGTACCATTAAGCTTAGATTAGCAAATTTTATGGGTCATCTCTCATGTCTGAACAAGAATTGAATTTAACACCGACACGTCCATACCTTGCTAGAGCAATATACGAATGGATCTGCGATAACAACTTAACCCCTTATATGCTTGTCGATGCAACTAAGCCATTTACAGAGGTTCCAACGCAGTTCATTCAAGATGGGCAAATTGTACTGAATATTGTTCCACATGCAGTACATAAGCTCAATATGAGTAATGATGCTGTAACCTTCTCAGCACGTTTTGGTGGTGTATCTCGAGATATTTATGTGCCATTCAATGCCGTTTTAGGTTTGTATGCAAAAGAAAATGGTCAAGGATTGTTCTTCGATCCTGAAGAATATTCCAATGCACAAGTGACTGAAAATCAAGTAGAATCAAATCATAACGAAATTGAACAAATAGAAACACCGAAGAAAAAACCAAGTCTAAGGATTTTAGACTAAATAATAGGAGAAATTGATGGCTTTTGATTTAGTACAATATTTTGCTGAGCAGATTAAGAGTCAAAAGCCTCAGCTTCTGAGCCAGTATTCACCAGAACAGCGTTGCCATTATCTCAATGAACTTAATGCATTAAGTTTAGGACGATTAATTAGTCTTTGGCGCAAAGATGAAGATAAAATTTATCAAGAAATTCATTCTCAAGACCCATTATATGTTCAAGAAGTGTCTCGACACTTAACCACTTCTAAGCAAAATCAATCTGAACTTGCAAAACCTGAACTTGAGCAAGCAACAAGCGAAATTCTTAGCTTCCAACTTTCAGAGCTAAAACAATTGGACGAAACAGGCAATTATAAACAGTCTGGCATGCGTGAGTTGCTATTCGGTCAAATAGAACACCTATCTGGTCTAGCAAAGGATTGGGTTTGGTCAACAAATGAACTAAATGAGTTAATTGGCTCTCAACCGATCATTGAAGACGAGATATCATTAGATCAAACGATGAAGGAGTTTAATGAAATGGTTAGTCACGTACATAATGATTCACATGAAGTTGTTGAACCTATAGTTACACCAGTGCCTACTTGGTCAAAAATTGTAGAACCTGCTGTTGCTATTTTTGTTTTAGCCATTCTTTACTGTGCTTTACAAACGGTATTCGCTTAATCCTATACCTCAGTTGTGACATATTTAATGCCTAATTTATAATTAGGCATTTTTTATTGAATCAAGCTTTTAATCTTCATATAAAAATAATAAATATCTTTTAATATTAAGATTCAGTAAACACAATGATTACTAAAAATAATTTAGACATAAAAAATTATTCAAATAAGATAAAAAATAATTACTCTACAACTAAAATTAAAAATTTTTAAATATTAAAAAAATAGATTAAACATGAAAATTTAGTAATATTTGTGATTAAAGTCACATAATAAATTAAAACACAAACTCATTTCACATGCTTAGCCAAACAAATTGTTATTATGTATTGTTGATTTTTTATTATCATTATTTATACTCAGTAGACCAGTTTAAATACTATGATTAAGATTAATTTAATTAAGATTATTTACTGGTACTCAATGATAATCGAATACAAATATTAAGAGAGAAATAGATTATGGCTAAAGTTACTTTACAATCACTAGAATCAATCGATGGATTTTGTGCAGCAGCATTAGTTGACGGGGAAAGTGGATTAGCACTAGCAGTCCAAGGTGGTAGTGGCATTGACCTAGAACTTGCAGCTGCGGGTAATACTGAAGTTGTTCGCGCAAAACGAAAAGTAGCGAAAGCATTAAACCTAAATGATTCAATTGAAGATATTTTGATTACTTTAGGTAAACAGTATCACCTTATTCGTCCTTTAGAGAAAAATGAAAATATTTTCTTATATCTAGTATTAGATCGTAGTAAATCTAATTTAGCTATGGCACGCCATGAGTTAAAAAGCTTCGAAAATGAATTAGATTTTTCATAATTCTAAATTGCCCATTTATATTGAGTAAATGGGCTCTTTGCTCACCTATTATGAAAGAGTTAAAATGAACAACAAAGTTATCAATATTGCAATATCTGGGTTGGGCTCAATAACCATTGATGAAATAAAAAAAAGAATAATAAAAAATGCTCCAAATTCTATTAATATGAACTGGACAACCCTCAATGATTCTAATTTAGATTGCATTTTGATTAATGATGCTTTTTTTGAAAGTAAACATATTCAAAAAATTATTACCGAAAGAAAAATCCCTTTTTTAAAAATCACTATTAAAAGTATCGATAAAAATCATGCTGACCCCAACTTATTCTCTATATCCTTAAATGATGACACACCCATAAATACCCTAATTCAAAAGTGTATTAATTTTAAATATAACTTGACACAACCTGCAATTGAAAAAATTGAGTCCAATATACCTTTAAAAACATATCATTTTTTTAACGGTCTCTACTCTGAGTACTGCCATAAGCTTACTTTAAGAGATCAAAATGGTATTGTCGCTGTGATTGATCACCATGCACATGCTGCATGGCCTTACCTGTTACGCAAAATTCCAAGATCAGATCCGTCTATTCATTACAATGATGCTGTGACAGCGGATTTAATGCAAATATCACGCAAGCATCAAGTCAATTTAGAAAACTGGGTCTTTGAACTGATTTATAGCTCAAATTATCTTTTAGAATTGCCTGAAGTATCGGCTTATTTTAAAATTAAATATTGGCCTCAGCCTTTATTTTCCGAAACAAAACCTATTCTTCAATTATCAGCAGCATTTATGATAGGCGCTCAAATTTCAGATGTTTCTGAGAAATTAGACATTCCTGTTTACATTGTTCAAAAATATATTGCCGCCAACCAAGCTATTCATAATATTGAACCCATTTCAGCAAAAAATGCCAAATTTGGTGTCGACTTAAACACAGCAGTGGCTATAGAGGAACAAAGTTCCACACTCAGTTTTTTTAAAAAACTTAAACGAAAATTTGGTTTTTAGCAGAAGGTTCATATGATTATTCAAAAGCACAAAATAGTATTCGCAGGCTCGATGGGTTCAGGCAAAACTGAAGCTATTAAATCATTATCGGATATTTCTGTTCTATCAACCGAAGCATATAACACTGATGAACAATCTCATAAAAAAATGCATACTACAGTGGGCATCGATTATGGGGAGATTACGCTTGAGGATGATATTAAAGTTGGGCTCTATGGTACTCCAGGACAAGATCGCTTTAATTTTATGTGGGGAGTGATTAGCCAAGGTGCTATTGGGGCGATTATTTTAGTCGACCACACTTTAAAAAATGCCATTGAAGATCTTGAATACTATATTAATTTTTTCAAAGATCATACAGACAACATCATCATCGGTATTACACACACTGATGCAAACTTAGATAAATCTACACATATTTATCGTCAATGGTTAATAGAGAAGAAACAAAACTATCCTCTTTTCTTTATTGATGCTCGCAAAAAGATGGATGTGCTTTTACTCATCGAAGCATTAATTACAAAACTAGAAATTGAACACATGTAAGGCTTTTATTTATGATTCCTGCTCTAAAACAAAGACAAGTTCCTGATTCACTCATTAGGATTGCAAAAGATCAAATCAATGATGTCCTCCTGAATGTTAAAGGTGTCGACTTCATTATGATTTGTTCATCTGATGGTTTTGAACTGGCAACAGTTTCTCGACGTGATGCATTAAACTCAAGTAAACTCGCAGCAGTGAGTAGCTCAATACTTGCAATGGTTAGTGCTTTTTTGAATGAAATACAATTAACTGGCTGTCAAAGTATTACATTAGATGCTGAAAATGGGAAAGCCATTTTAACTGCAGTTCCGTCTGAAAAGAATCCAATGGTTATTGTGACTTTAGCGGCTAAAGATGTTCTTCTTGGACAACTTCTCTATAGTCTAAAACAAGCAAAACAAGTCATCCTTCAAGCAGATCAATAATTTTTTAATGGTCTCTGCAAAAATGACCCGCCTAAGCGGGTCATTTTTCAATAATAAATATATCTAGCATTAACCATCAATATTGAGTAAAACTTGTCGTTTTTTTACTTGTTGTCCGACTTGTCCCACAATTTCGCCCACAACACCATCAACATCTGACTTGATTTGCTGTTGGATTTTCATGGCTTCTAAAATGAGTAATGTTTGACCCTTAGTGACCGCGTCACCTGCATTTACTATAACATTGATAATCGATCCATCCATTGGTGCACGAATTTTACCATCACCCGCAACTTCGGCAGTTTCAGGGGGTAAATAGGTAATATTTTCTACCGCAATATTACCGTTGGCTGCATCTAGATAAACAAAGTTAGCTTCGATTGCATAATCTATCTTACGGCGTACACCATCAATCATGTAAATCAATTGTTCATCTGATTTATCCAAAAGATGAATTGTCTGCATTTCACCACAGGCTTCAACCGTGACCGCGGAACCCTCTCGCTTCACGATCAAATCAAGTTTTTGCTCATCGTAACGAAGTTTGAGAGGTAGAGATAATGAAATCCCTGTATTCCAACTGCTTTGGGTTGATGCATTGGTCAATAGCGATGCCACCAATGCCAAGCTTTCCAACTTCAGACTTTGCTTATTTAAACTGACGTCATCTTGGAAATGTTCTTGAATAAAGGCAGTATTGGTATCTCCTTTCACAACGACAGGGTGACGGAGCAAATTAACCAAAAACTCTTTATTGCTGTTTACACCCAACAAGACACTTTCTTCGACTGCGCGTGCCAGTGAACGAATAGCATCTGTACGTGTTTCACCATAGGCAATCACTTTCGCAACCATCGGATCATAAAACGGACTAATTTCACCTTGTGCCAACATGCCATGGTCTATACGAACATTTTTAGATTCAACAGGTTTCCAACGTAAGATTTTCCCTGTTTGCGGTAAAAAGTCTAAGCGTGGATCTTCGGCATAAAGACGTACTTCAATCGCATGACCTTTTAAAGTCAATTCAGATTGCTGCAAGGGTAATGTCTCACCATTCGCCACGCGAAGCTGCCACTCAACCAAATCCAGACCCGTGACCATTTCTGTCACCGGATGTTCGACTTGTAGACGTGTATTCATTTCTAGGAAATAAAACTCACCCGATGCATCCAATAAAAATTCAACTGTCCCTGCGCCAACGTAATCACAAGATTGAGCCGCGGCAACAGCAGCCTCGCCCATACGTTGACGTAATTCTGGTGTCATCACTGGACAAGGTGCTTCTTCAACCACTTTTTGATGACGGCGCTGAATCGAACAATCGCGTTCAAATAGATAGACATAGTTGCCATGCGTATCGCCAAAAACTTGGATTTCTACATGGCGTGGAGCAATCACTGCTTTTTCAATAATCAGTTCACCTGAACCAAAGGCATTTTCAGCCTCAGAGCGTGCGGTCTTTAATGCTTCTAGCAGATCTGCTTCTTGGTGAACCAAACGCATACCACGTCCACCACCACCAGCAGAGGCTTTAACCATCAGAGGGAAACCGACTTTACGTGCCTGCTCTGCAAGAAAATCAATATCTTGCTGATCACCTTCATAGCCTGGTACACAGGGTACACCCGCTTGAATCATGGCAATCTTAGACAGGCGTTTACTCCCCATGAGTTCAATTGCACCAGATGGTGGACCAATGAAGGTAATCCCATTTGCTTCACAAGCTGCTGCAAAGTCTGTATTTTCTGATAAAAAACCATAACCTGGATGTACAGCATCTGCACCCGTTTTCTTACAAGCTTCAATAATTTTAGGAATCGACAGATAGGATTCTGAAACTTTCGATTCACCAATAAATACGGCTTCATCTGCCAATTGAACATGACGTGCATGCTGATCAGCCTCAGAATACACCGCAACTGTTTTATACCCCATCGCTTCGGCAGTTTGCATCACACGTACAGCAATCTCACCACGGTTAGCCACTAATACTTTTGAAAAAGCCATATGATCACCATTATTATTTTTAAAACCTCCTCGATTTAACAAGGAGATATTTCCATTCTTTTACTTTGACTTAAAGCCAATAGCGCAATTAATCATCCATCCAATTTGGATTACGCTTTTGAATAAAGGCCATCGTACCTTCCATACCTTCAGCACTATTGACTGCCTCGGCAAATTGCACAGCAGCATCATCTAATAAAGTATTTAAAGGTTCATGTTGTGCGCGGTGGATCAATGCTTTGGTTGCACGAGAAGCCAATGGCGCAGTCCGTTTAATTTGATCTAGCGTTTGTTCAATCAACTGTTCAAGTTCACCTGGTGTTTTAGCAACCTCATGCACTACACCAACATGAAGTGCTTTTTCACCACTAAAACGTCCACCTAAAAGTGCTAAACGACGTGCTTGAGTCAATCCAACCCGCTTCACAACGAATGGAGCAATTTGTGCAGGTAAAATACCTAAACCAGTCTCAGGTAAACCGAATTGTGCATCTGCATGTGCAATCGCAACATCAGACACACAGGCCAAACCGAAACCACCACCCAATACCGCGCCTTCTAATACTGCCACTACAGTTTGCGGTGCTTGATCAACCAGCTCGATCATCGAACCAAAGACACGATTGAAATCGATATAAGGCGTATTGCTCCCTACATTCATCGCTTCATCACGAATGCCTGCCATATCTTTGATATCTCCACCGGCACAGAAATGATTGCCATGTCCACGGAAAACCACGGCGCGAATAGAGGTATCATCGGCAATCGCCTTAAATACACTCATGATCGATTTGACCATGTTAAGGCTCATTGCATTGCGACTTGCAGGACGGTTCAACCATATTTTTAGGATGGAACCGTGTTGTTCTAATTGAATACTGTCATCTTCTAAGATGCGATTGAGTGGATGTGAATAGGTCATACTCATACTCCTTATTTACGTTTACCCGGTAAGGTATCCATAAGTTTGCAGATGATACCAAGCATGATTTCATCAGCACCACCACCAATCGAAACCAAACGCCCATCGCGATAAAATTGTGCGGCAGGGTTATCTGCCATAAAACCATTCCCGCCCCAGAACTGTAAACAACTATCTGCGACTTCACGTGTTAAACGCCCTGCTTTCAGTTTCGCCATAGAAGCAATTTGAGTCACATCCTCACCAGCGATATGCAGTTCACAGGCACGATAGTTCAATGCCTTCAGCGCTTCTACTTCAGTCATTAACTCTGCAAAACGAAAATGAATATATTGATTATTAATCAACGGCTGACCAAATGTCGTACGCTCACGTGTGTACTGAATGGTCTTTTCAATACAGTTCAACATACCCCCCATTGCATTTGCAGCACCCCACATGCGCTCTTCTTGGAACTGTAGCATTTGCATCATAAAGCCCATGCCTTCCGTGCCCACCAAGTTACGTTGCGGAACACGTACATTGTCAAAGAACACTTGCGCCGTGGTACTTGAACGCATCCCCAACTTATCTAAAGGTTCAGAGAAACTGATCCCGGGTGTATTTGCAGGCACCACAATCATCGATTTATTGAAATGCGGTTTGCCCTCAGAAGTATTCGCCAACAAACAAAAGAAATCAGCTTGTAATGAGTTGGTGATCCACATTTTATGACCATTGATAATATAGTCATTACCATCTTTTGTTGCTGTGGTTTTCAGTGCTGCAACGTCAGAGCCAGCTTGAACTTCAGACACAGCTATCGCTGCCACTTTTTCACCCGCAACAGCAGGTGTTAAGAATTCATCTCGTAACTCTTTGCTACCAAAACGAGCGATCGCTGGGGTTGCCATGTCCGTTTGCACACCCATTGCCAGTGCCACACCACCTGAATTAATCGCACCTAACTCTTCAGCCACGACTAAATTGTAAGAATAGTCGAGGGCTAAACCACCATTTTCCTCAGGTTTGCAAATCCCCAAAAGCCCCAAGTCTCCCATTTTTTTGAAGACTTCATGAATGGGGAATCGACCTGCCTTTTCCCACTCAGCAGCAAATGGGTTAATTTCATTTTCTACAAATTGGCGTGTTGTACGACGTAAAGCATCATGTTCTGGTGTAAATTTCATATTGAATATCCTTAATTTTAATTTTGTTCATCTATTTCTTTTACTTGTAACGCATTAATCTTTGCAAAATAACTGTGAGAAAAAGCACCTGTGAGAAATTAGAAACGTGACACCCCAAATCGTGTTGGGTTCAATTCACGTTTCTCCGCTTCATAAATAGTTTGTAATAAGAAAATGAGTACTTTACGTGTATCTCGTGGATCAATGATGCCATCGTCATGCATCATCGCTGTGTTAAATAGTGCAGTAGATTGAGATTCCAACTTCATCGCGGTACTTTGCTCTAAGAAATCGAGCATCTGCTCGTTGGGCTCCATGCCCGAAGCTTTCTGCTTCCCTTCCGCTACAATACGAAGTACTTTACCTGCCTGTGCTGAGCCCATGACAGCAACATGGGAATTGGGCCATGCAAAAATAAATTCTGGTCCGAGTGGACGACCACACATGGCATAATTACCTGCCCCATAAGAACCATGTGCAACAATGGAAATCTTAGGCACAGTACAATTGGCAACAGCTTGAATCAGTTTAGAACCATGTTTAATAATGCCGTTTTGTTCGGCATCAGTACCCACCATGAATCCTGTGGTGTTATGCAAGAATAAAATTGGGCGACGTGTTTGTTCACATAAATGAATAAATTGGGCTGCTTTGGCTGCGCCTTGTGGCGTAATTGGGCCATTATTGGTAATGATCCCAATATGTAATCCACCAATTTGCGACCAGCCACATACCGTATGTGAGTCATATTCGTTCTTAAATTCAAAGAAATCTGAATCATCAACAATACGTGCAATAATCTCTTTCATATCCAAAGGTTGCTTTGGATCACTCGGAATAATCCCCAATAACTCTTCTGCTGAATAACGCGGTTCTTTATATTCAACATTGAGCCTTTCGGTGTGTTCTTTCCAATTCAAATGTCCAAAAATTTCACGTGCAATACGAATACCATCTGCATCATTTTCTGCTAAATACTCTGCTGTACCTGCAACCTGAGCATGCATTTCTGCACCACCTAATTCCTCAGCAGTCGCCACTTCACCTGTCGCTGCCAACAGTAATGGCGGTCCAGCAAGCAACATTTCAGTTTGCTTACGGACTGTAATCACATAATCAGACAGCCCAGGTTGATACGCTCCACCTGCGGTGGCATTACCATGAACCACAGACACTTGCGGAATACCCATCGCTGACATACGCGCTTGGTTGGCAAAGGTCGTACCACCTGCTGTGAACACTTCAGCTGCATAATTCAGGTTAGCACCACCACTTTCCGCTAACGTAATGATTGGTAATTTTTGCTTCATGGCAATTTGTTGCAAACGCAGCGTTTTATGCACACCCATCGGTGCCATTGTTCCACCTTTGATTGCACTATTACTTGCAGTCACCAAGCAACGCACACCATTGACAAAACCAATGCCTGCAATAATGCCTCCCCCTGCATCAGATCCATCTTTATCATCATGCATGTTGTAGCCAACTAGACCACAAAGCTCTACAAATGGTGAATCTGCATCGAGTAATAAACGTACACGCTCATAAGGCAAAATTTTACCTTTCTTCTCAAATTTAGCTTTTGCAGCATAAGAGCGTTCAACCCCCTTTTGTTGAACGGCACGCACTTCCTCCAGTTGAGCAAGTAGTGCTTTCTTATTGGTTTCAAAAACTTCACTTCCGACTGTAACTTCAGATTGGAGTATCGTCATGATGGTGATCCTTCAAATTAATTACTTTTTGTTTTTAATAACATCTGGAATAAATGCGCGGTGGAACCCATTAAAAGATTCGCTATTTTTAGCATCAGACAAGGGGAAAATACGTGTGCCTTGAGATGCAGCCCCATCTATACGCAGTGTCACACCAGAGACAAATGCAGCAGCATCTGAGAGTAAATAAACGATTGCAGATGAGACTTCAGACTCGGTTCCCATACGTTGCAGGGGAACATTGCCAGACAAATTTGGAATGATAAATTCAGCCACAGGACCAGAATAGGTATCCATCCCTGAAGAAAGAATCCAACCCGGTGCAACAGCATTGACGCGAACACCGGACTTACCCCATTCGACAGAAGCTGTCTTGGTCAAGTTGTCAACACCTGAACGTGCAGCTCCCGAATGACCCATTCCCGGCATACCACCCCACATATCAGCCGTCATATTGACGATGCTACCGCCATTTTTTTCCATCCATTGGTTATAGGCTTCACGCATCAAAAAGAAGGTTGAGTGCAAGTTATTACGAATCACGGCATCAAAACCATTCGCCGAAATACTGTCTAAAGTCGATGGAAATTGACCGCCGGCATTATTCACCAGACCATTAATTCGACCAAACTGAGCAATCACCTCAGCAATCATATCTTTGACTTGTTGTTCTTCACGGTTATCACAAACAATTGTATGAACTTTACCGCCATCTTCGGTAATTTCTTGGCTCACTTTATCGAGCTTCTCTTGCTTACGTCCTGTGATCACCACTTGGGCGCCGAGTGCAGATAATTCATGTGCCGTACAACGACCAATTCCTGATCCACCACCTGTAACGATAACGACTTTATCCTTAAAGGCGTCTGCTCTAAATATTGAGTGATAACTCATCTGCTTATTCTTCCTTTCTGAATCTTTTTATTTATACTGCTTTAAAATTGATAATTTTGGGGCGACTACACTCACCTCAAATATTATTTTTTAATTCTTGAGTAATGATGCTGGAATTTTTACTGGCATATCGAGTAACTGCTGTGCAAATGCCTTACCTTGTGGATCAATACGCAGACTTGCGATACCACCACCGCCAAGTGCATTTTCAAGCAGAATATTCAGTGCATTCATCCCCGGTAATTCATAACGAATAACCTTGTTGGATTGCCCTTCTGCTGTTCCTTCAAATACATGTTTCATGTATTCCGCGACATTTTCCTCAGTCAGTGATGCACGAATCCAAGGTAGGAATTCAGGTTGACGCGCGATTATGCCGATATTGCTGTAGTTCCCTTTATCGCCACTACGCGCATGTGCAACAGTCACCAATGGCACTTCAATTTCCTGACCTGTCAACTGAGCAACCTCACCCGCAGGCAAAGTATTGACATTAAGGTCATTGCCCTTTGGAATTTGCACGCTATGACGTGCGCCATTGAGATCAACCTCAATGTTCAGCTGATCTTTATCGACCAAGAATGAAAATAATTTAATCACTGGTGATGGCTTAGGACGACCACCAACAATACCTGTCAGCGCTGGAGCCATACCTGTCGAGGCTTGAGCAATTTCAGAAGCAAAGAACATACAGGCCTCTTTGAACATATGTTTGACTGCAATTTTTACCACGACTTCACGACTTCCATGAATCCGTCGATGTGCGCCATAAGTTGATTCTGTACCTAAAATTTCGACTGATTTTTCACTAAATGGAGGTACTGAACGTAGCGCAAGTACGCGCTCAACTTTGGTTAAAATTGCATTGGATACAGCCAGTGCTTTTTCTTCCGCATCCTGACCAGCCAACATAAAGCTCACCAAAACACGATGACCATCTGGATAAGTGGTGCTGACTTTATATTGATTGGTTGGTGCTGTACCTGTTGCACCTGACACCTTGACACGATGCTCACCGACTTGTTCCAGCTTCACTTGACTAAAATTTGCCGTCACGTCTGGTAATAAATACGCTTGAGGATGTCCAATTTCATACACAATCTGCTCAGCAACGGTACCCACAGAGACCAATCCACCTGTACCTGTAGGTTTAGTCACCACAAAAGAACTGTCCGCAGCCACTTCAACAATTGGGAAGCCCATATTGTCAAAGCCTTCCACTAAGCGCCAATCGGTAAAGTTTCCACCTGTGCACTGAGCGCCGCACTCAATCACATGTCCTGCCAGTGAGCCTTGAGATAATTTATCGTAATCATCAAGTGACCATTGATATTCATGTAATAAAGGTCCGAGCACCACTGCCGAATCAACGACACGCCCTGTGATTACAATGTCTGCGCCCAAGTCTAATGCATCACGAATTGCAACAGCACCTAAGTAAGCATTACTACTCGCAACATGCGCTGGGAGGTCTTCACCACTAAACATTTCTTTAATATTTTTCTTTTGAAGTTCAGGATGTTGATCCATTAAATCATCACCAAGAACCACTGCAACTTTTAAATCTAAACCCGCATTGCTAATGACTTGCTGCAATGCATCACGGCACGCGAGAGGGTTCACACCACCTGCATTGCTGACGACTTTAATTTTTTTATCCGCTATCTTTTTAATCAATGGCGTCATCACACGACTGACAAAATCAAGTGCATAACCATGCGAAGGATCTGTCATTTTTGCCTTTGCCATAATCGACATAGTAATTTCTGAAAGATAGTCAAATACCAGATAATTAATATCTGACATATGTACCAACTGAAAGGCAGCGGTATTTGTGTCACCCCAAAAGCCTGAAGCACATCCAATTTTTACAACTTTTTGATCATCCTGATTAATTGTCATTGCTTTCTCATTATTCTGATTAGAATTTAACCCCAATCTACCAAGCAAGCGCTTGGTTTGTAAAGTGCAAAATGTTATGATTATTTGCAAATATGCTTAAAACTGAATAAGGACAACAGTTTTAAAGGAATCTAATGATAAAAATAGGATAAAATAACAAGATGATTGCGACTTCTATTGACCAGATACAACCGATTGCATGCTTCGATGACACACCTCGTGGGCGCTTACTGTTGGGTGCAGCCTATTTATTTCACAAACAGGGCTATGCCAAAACCACGGTTCGCGAACTTGCCCAATTTATTGGCGTACAATCAGGTAGCCTATTCCACCATTTTAAAACCAAAGATGACATTCTCGCGCATGTGATGGAACAAACCATCATTTATAACCATGCATGTCTACAAACTGCGATTCAATGTTCGAATGATCCCGAGCAACAACTCAAAGAATTGATCCGTGCTGAACTGCAAGCCATTTCAGGTGATACAGGTTCAGCAATGGCTGTATTGGTCTATGAATGGTTTGCACTGTCGCCAGAAAATCAGCAAAAGTTATTAAAACTACGAAATGATTATGAAGGAATTTGGCTGAGTGTCATTCAAACGTTGCATGATCAAGGTAAAATTAAACATGATCCTTTTATTTGGCGTCGTTTAATTGGTGGCTCTATTGCTTGGACCGTGACTTGGTACAGTGTAGATGGCAAATTATCATTGGACCAATTAACCGACATCGTTTGGGATATGACACTTCATCAGTCTGCTTCTCTTGGCTAGAAAAAATAGGTGACTTAAAAGCCACCTATTTTGATTCCATTTTATTTGCTTATCGGTTTGATATTAAAAACCTAATTGACGGCTTGCCAAATCTTTCATGATTTCTTCTGCACCACCACCAATCATATTCACTTTTACCTCACGATAGATTCGTTCTGACTTCATTCCACGCATAAAGCCCATACCACCTAGCGTTTGAACGGCAGCATCTGCACAAAATTGCATGGTTTGTGTCGCAACATTTTTTAGCATACAAATTTGTGCAATCATTTCGTTGCCCTGAAGCTCAGGACGCCCCATCTTGTATGCAGTATCTTCAAGCATGGTTCGGGTCATTTGTAAACGTGTCGCCATATCAACCAACTTATGACGAACCACTTGATGATCGACCAACCGTTTACCAAATGTTTTACGTTGTTGCGCCCAATCTAAAGCCTCTTCATAGCACACTTTGGCATAACCATAACTTCCCGCCGCTAAGAAAAAGCGTTCCATATTGAAGTTATTCATGATCACAAAGAAACCCATATTTTCGGGACCAATCAAATTTTTTCCAGGCACGCGAACTTGATCAAAATTTAAGTGTGCTGTATCCGATGCCCACCAACCCATCTTATCCAATTTATTCTTGGTAATCCCTGCAGAATGCGCATCAATCAATAACATTGAAATACCATTTGGACCTTTGGCTTCAGGATCTGTCCGAACAGCAACCGTGTAATAATCCGCACGAATACCTGAGGTAATAAATGTTTTTTCACCTGTGACAATATAATCATCACCGTCTTTAACTGCTTTCGTCTGTAAGGCAGCTACATCTGAGCCACCACCAGGTTCAGTAATGGCTAAAGCTGATATTTTTTCACCTGATAAAATTTGTGGTAAAACCTCTGCTTTTATTTCTTCGCTTGCGAAACTATTAATGGGTGGTGCGCCAATCATATGCGACAGCAATGATGCAACTAGACCTCCTGAAGCACACTTCGCTAATTCAACACAACCGAGTAACGTATAGAATGCATCTGTCTCCGTCGTCCCCCCATATTTTTCATCAAAACCTGAAGCCATCAAGCCTACTTCGGCCGCCTTTTTATATAACTCACGTGGAAATGTGCCAGCTTCATCCCATTCATTTACATACGGTGTAATTTCTTTTTCTACAAATTTTCTTACAGCATCAGCGAATGCAAAATGTTCATCAGTATAATAAATTGGATTGTATTGCATCAAATATGTTCCTGAAATTATTTAAATCCTTCAAACTCATACTGACATTTCTTATTCAAATTTTAATAGCAAGAAGCATCAATTTCTTAGCATTAATCAACAAACTTCAATTTTACAGATAGTATAAGATTGATTATTCAAGAGTTATTAAGGCTTATGATCTATTTTTAATAACAATCTTGTTAGAACATTTAATGGTGCTAGCGGTCGAATAAGTAAAAATTAGAATTCCTCAGCAATTAAAAATCCTGATCAATCAGATCACAATATTGCACTCTTTATAATGATAAAAGATTTATATCACCACATGTGACCACCTATGTTGTTTTCATTTTTTCTTTATGGAAAAACTAAAATTTTTTAAAAAATACTTAAGATAATCTCGTTCTTGTTGCTTTTGGGCTGACCTAGTCATCTAAATAATTCATACTTTCTGATATTTACAAAGATTGTAATTTTTAGAATACTTTAAACATAAAAAAACACCCCCTTCGTTTGAAGGGGGTGTTTTTAGGAATAATGAGCTGGCGATGACTTACTCTCACATGGGTAACCCCACACTACCATCAGCGCAAAGAGGTTTCACTTCTGAGTTCGGGAAGGGATCAGGTGGTTCACTCTTGCTATTGTCGCCAGCACAACTGTTGTGACTTTGCTTGGGTCTTATTCACATCGTTTGATGTATGCCGTTGCTTGGTCAAAGAAGTTATTAACAGATATATCTGAGTTGAATATTGTGATACTAACGGCTTACTGAATCAAGCTATTTTGATGTATATCGAATCAATTGAGCTTTTATACAACAACTGTTTGGGTGTTGTATAGTCAAGCCTCACGAGTAATTAGTATTGGTCAGCTTCACATATCACTATGCTTCCACATCCAACCTATCAACGTTGTAGTCTTCAACGGCTCTTTAGAGGACATAAAGTCCTTGGGAAATCTTATCTTGAGGTAGGCTTCCCGCTTAGATGCTTTCAGCGGTTATCCCTTCCGAACATAGCTACCCGGCGATGCGACTGGCGTCACAACCGGTACACCAGAGGTTCGTCCACTCTGGTCCTCTCGTACTAGGAGCAGATCCTCTCAAATTTCCAACGCCCACGGTAGATAGGGACCGAACTGTCTCACGACGTTCTAAACCCAGCTCGCGTACCTCTTTAAATGGCGAACAGCCATACCCTTGGGACCTGCTTCAGCCCCAGGATGAGATGAGCCGACATCGAGGTGCCAAACACCGCCGTCGATATGAACTCTTGGGCGGTATCAGCCTGTTATCCCCAGAGTACCTTTTATCCGTTGAGCGATGGCCCTTCCATACAGAACCACCGGATCACTAAGACCTACTTTCGTACCTGCTCGACTTGTGGGTCTCGCAGTTAAGCGCGCTTTTGCCTTTATACTCTACGCGTGATTTCCGACCACGCTGAGCGCACCTTCGTACTCCTCCGTTACTCTTTAGGAGGAGACCGCCCCAGTCAAACTACCCACCAGACATGGTCCTCGCTCCAGATCATGGAGCAGAGTTAGAACCTCAATATTACCAGGGTGGTATTTCAAGATTGGCTCCACTCGAACTAGCGTCCGAGTTTCAAAGCCTCCCACCTATCCTACACAAGTAAGATCAAAGTTCAATGTCAAGCTGCAGTAAAGGTTCACGGGGTCTTTCCGTCTAGCCGCGGGTACACCGCATCTTCACGGCGAATTCGATTTCACTGAGTCTCTGCTGGAGACAGCGCCCCCATCATTATGCCATTCGTGCAGGTCGGAACTTACCCGACAAGGAATTTCGCTACCTTAGGACCGTTATAGTTACGGCCGCCGTTTACTGGGGCTTCGATCAAGAGCTTCGCTTACGCTAACCCCATCAATTAACCTTCCAGCACCGGGCAGGCATCACACCCTATACGTCCACTTTCGTGTTTGCAGAGTGCTATGTTTTTAATAAACAGTTGCAGGGGCCTGGTTTCTGTGGCTGCTCGCCGCTCAAACCGCAAGGGTTATCACCGCCAGCAGCGTACCTTCTCCCGAAGTTACGGTACCATTTTGCCTAGTTCCTTCAGCAGAGTTCTCTCAAGCGCTTTGGTCTACTCGACCTGACCACCTGTGTCGGTTTCGGGTACGATTCCTGTGTAACTGAAGCTTAGAGACTTTTCCTGGAAGTATGGTATCAGCCACTTCACTGCACAAGTGCAGCTTGCTATCAGTTCTCAGCATAGAGTACCCCGGATTTGCCTAAGATACATGCCTACAACCTTTCACCTGGACAACCAACGCCAGGCTGACTTAACCTTCTCCGTCCTCTCATCGCATTACACAGAAGTATTGGAATATTAACCAATTTCCCATCGACTACGCCTTTCGGCCTCGCCTTAGGGGTCGACTCACCCAGCCCCGATTAACGTTGGACTGGAACCCTTGGTCTTTCAGCGTGCGAGTTTTTCACTCGCATTGTCGTTACTCACGTCAGCATTCGCACTTCTGATACCTCCAGCAGACTTCTCAATCCACCTTCATCGGCTTACAGAACGCTCCCCTACCACTTGCAATAAATTGCAAATCCGCAGCTTCGGCACATAGTTTTAGCCCCGTTACATCTTCCGCGCAGGCCGACTCGACTAGTGAGCTATTACGCTTTCTTTAAAGGGTGGCTGCTTCTAAGCCAACCTCCTAGCTGTCTATGCCTTCCCACATCGTTTCCCACTTAACTATGATTTTGGGGCCTTAGCTGGCGGTCTGGATTGTTTTCCTCTTGACTACGGACGTTAGCACCCGCAGTCTGTCTCCCGGATAGTACTCATTGGTATTCGGAGTTTGCATCGGTTTGGTAAGTCGGGATGACCCCCTAGCCGAAACAGTGCTCTACCCCCAATGGTATTCGTCCGAGGCGCTACCTAAATAGCTTTCGGGGAGAACCAGCTATCACCAGGCTTGATTAGCCTTTCACCCCTATCCACAAGTCATCCCCTGGCTTTTCAACGACAGTGGGTTCGGTCCTCCAGTTAGTGTTACCCAACCTTCAACCTGCTCATGGATAGATCGCCTGGTTTCGGGTCTACACCCAGCAACTAAACGCCCTATTAAGACTCGATTTCTCTACGGCTCCCCTATTCGGTTAACCTTGCTACTGAATGTAAGTCGCTGACCCATTATACAAAAGGTACGCAGTCACCGGACACAATGCCGGCTCCCACTGCTTGTATGCATGCGGTTTCAGGATCTATTTCACTCCCCTCACAGGGGTTCTTTTCGCCTTTCCCTCACGGTACTGGTTCACTATCGGTCAGTCAGGAGTATTTAGCCTTGGAGGATGGTCCCCCCATATTCAGACAAGGTTTCACGTGCCCCGCCCTACTCGACATCATCATATCAGCCCTTTCGTGTACAGGACTATCACCCACTACGGTTGCACTTCCCAGAGCATTCCACTAGAACTGATATGACTTAATGGGCTTTTCCCCGTTCGCTCGCCGCTACTAAGGGAATCTCAATTGATTTCTTTTCCTAAGGGTACTGAGATGTTTCACTTCCCCTCGTTCGCCTTGCAACACTATGTATTCATGTTGCAATACCTACCTTATGGTAAGTGGGTTTCCCCATTCAGAAATCTCCGGATCACAGGATATTTGCCGCCTCCCCGGAGCTTATCGCAGGCTATTACGTCTTTCATCGCCTCTGACTGCCAAGGCATCCACCACATGCACTTAATTACTTGACTATACAACCCCAAACAGTCG
>NZ_JCAKMY010000041.1:0-24352 GCF_059515845.1 Acinetobacter sp. CY79 | reverse complement strand
GTAAGCGTCCGCTGAACCCCACTTTTCTTATTTGCTCAATATCCCGATAGTGTCCATTATTTATTAAATGGACATTATGTTTATGGCCTTAGACACTTTTATAGACACTGAACAAACGACAGAAAGAACCCGCAGAATCTTCGCAGCTGAGTTTAAACAGTACCTGGTCGAGCTTTGCCAGCAGCCAGATACGTCAGTAGCTAAGGTTGCAATGCAACATCAGATCAATGCCAATCTGCTGCATAAATGGATTCGCCAGTCCAGATCAATGCCCCCTGCATTAAAAAGCCCATCCAGTCCACAGACCGACTTTCTTCCCATCATTCTTCACCCGACTCCAGTCAGACAAGAAGCACCTCCGCCACCTGTGCCAGAGAAGAATGCTGTCGCTCATATCAGGATTCCATTGCATAAGGAACAAGGTTCCGCACGGGATCAGATGATCGAGATCGACTGGCCGGTGGAATCGGCAAAGGAATTACTGCCTTTAATTCAGGGCTTGATCAAATGATCCGTATCGATGAAATCTGGCTTGCTACCCAGCCGATGGATATGCGTGCAGGTATGGATACTGCCATGGCTCAGGTGCTGAGAGCATTTGGCTATATCAAACCACACTGCGCCTACCTGTTCTGTAATAAACGTGGCCATCGCATGAAAGTACTGGTGCATGATGGACTGGGCATCTGGCTGTGTGCCCGGCGGTTGGAACAGGGCAAATTTCACTGGGCTCAGGTTCACCAGGGTGAAACCGTGGCGATCAGCCCGGAACAGTTACAGGCGTTAATTCAGGGTCTGCCCTGGCAGAGAATCGGCTTACAGCAGGTGGTGAATATGCTCTAAACCAAGCTCATCCATTCTGCTATTCTCCAAACGTTTTATTTACACATATTCATGATCTCAGCCATACTGCGGTCATGAATACGCTGCCTGATTTAAGCCAACTGACCCATGAACAACTGCTGGAATTTACCCGGCAGTTGGCGCTGCAGCATCAACAACTCGCAGAAGATAAACAACAATTAGATGCCAAAGTTCAACATCTTGAAGTCACGAATCAACATCTTTCCATTCTTAATCAAAAATACGAGCATGAGCTTGCGCTATTTAAACAGCATAAATTCGGCAGTAAAAACGAACATCTAAGCGCAAAACAAATCCATCTATGGGACGAAGCGGTCGAAGAAGATATTGCTGCGGTTGATCTGGAACTGGAACGGCTGAATGCAGATAAAACCAATGCAGCTGCGCAGAAAGCCCCAGTCAACAAACCTAAACGTCGACCACTGCCAGATCACCTGCCAACCCTCCGTATTGAGCATGAACCTGCATCAACCCAATGTGCTTGTGGCTGCACCTTGCGTCGTATTGGCGAAGATATCAGTGAAAAACTGAATTTCAGACCGGCACAGTTCTATAAGGAACAGCATGTGCGTGGCAAATGGGTGTGTGATCAATGTGACACACTGACCCAACAAGCAATGCCGGCCTATGTGATTGAGAAAGGAATCGCTGCACCTGAACTGCTTAGCCATGTACTGGTGTCTAAATATGCCGATCATTTACCACTGTACCGTCAACGTCAAATCTTTCTACGCGCAGGTGTTGATCTGTCCAGATCAACCTTATCTGACTGGATAGGTCGCTGTGGTGTAGAGTTAGAAGGCCTAACCGATGCATTAAGGAAGGTGATCCTACAGCAAGCGGTGATTCATGCAGATGAAACACCTGTCACCATCATGCGGATGGATGATAAAGATAAAAAACCGAAGAAAGGTTATGTCTGGGCTTATGCAACAACTCAATATAATCCAATTCAAGCCGTGATTTATGACTTTCAGGATAGCCGTTCAGGTCAGCATGCTGAAGAGTTCCTGAAAGGCTGGCAGGGTCATCTGGTCTGTGATGATTACAGTGGCTACAAAGCACGCTTTAGATCAGGTCAGGTCATTGAGGTGGGCTGCATGGCGCATGCACGTCGTAAATTCCATGAGTTGCATGTGACTGGAAAAAGTCAGATTGCAGAACAGGCTTTGTTCTTGATTCAGAAGCTCTATGCGATAGAGGCTGAAATAAGAAAAAATACCGACGGTACAGCAGAACAACGCTATAAGTACCGGCAACAGTATAGTCAAGCTGTTATGCAGCAACTGTATGAATGGCTGACACAACATCAACTTGCAGTACCCTTAAGCTCTGCAACTGCTAAAGCCATCAATTACAGCCTAAAACGTTGGGAAGCCTTAAGCCGTTATCTGGATGATGGCAATCTACCTATTTGCAATAATTGGGCAGAGAATCAAATGCGGCCTTGGGCTTTGGGGCGTAAGAACTGGTTATTTGCAGGTTCGCTGCGCAGTGGTCAGCGAGCGGCAAATATCATGACTTTAATCCAGTCAGCAAAACTGAATGGGCTGGATCCGTATGCCTATTTAAGTGATGTGCTGAAAAGGTTGCCGACACATAAAGTGACTCAAATAGAAGAATTACTGCCACACCGCTGGAAACCTGAACCCCGTTAAAACATAGCAATGGGGTTCAGCGGATGTTTACTGCAAATTAAAGATATCTATGCAAATGGTTTTATTGTATCTCCAACAATTTGTTATAGTTTGCATAAGTTTTGGGGCGAATAAAAATGAACTTTAATTTTGAAATAGATACAACATGGTGTTTAGAACAATTACAACGCGATGGACGTATTTCTGAACGCGATAAATTATTAGTTCAAACCACACACCGTCAAAGAGAACAGTTGAAATGGCACCCATTACAGTGGATAAGCCATTTTAATTTAAGTGATCAGACACAACCTGAAAAGCGTTTGACCTTATCTACCCTGTGTCAATGGTTGTCGCTCAAAACCAATATTCCTCTCTATGTGATTGACCCACTAAAAGCAGATGTTGCAGCTTTAACCGCTGTCATGTCACAAGAATTTGCGGTTAAAAATAAGATTCTGGCTGTTGAGGTCACAGCGGATAAGGTATTGATTGGAACTGACCAACCTTATATTGGGGATTGGCTAAACAATCTGCAACAAAGTTTAAGCCCCAAAAAAATTGAAAAAGTCTTAATCAGCCCTGAGCAACTACAACGTTATCTGATTGAATATTATCAAGTCAGTCGTGCTGTAAATTCATCGCAAAATTCATCTGCTTATGAACGTGAAAATAAAGGTGTGGAAGCGTTATTACAATTGGGGGATACACAAAACCCAGACGCCAATGATCAGCACATTGTTAAGCTGGTCGATTGGGTACTCCAATTTGCTTTTGAGCAAGGCGCGAGTGATATTCACCTTGAACCGCGTAAAGAAAAAGGCAAAGTGCGTTTTCGTATCGACGGCGTATTACATACGATTTACAACATGCCTGCAAATACACTGACTGCGGTCATTTCACGCATTAAAATTTTAGGTCGCATGAATGTCGCAGAAAAACGCCGTCCTCAAGATGGTCGCTTAAAAACACGTACGCCTAAAGGTCAAGAAACAGAGCTTCGTTTATCGACGTTGCCGACAGCTTTTGGCGAAAAGTTAGTGATGCGTATTTTTGATCCTGAAGTGTTAGTTCGAAGCTTTAAACAGTTAGGTTTTGGCGATAAATTACTGAATCAATGGAATGAAGTAACCAAACACAGTCATGGCATTATTTTGGTGACTGGCCCTACAGGTTCGGGTAAAACCACTACCTTGTATTCGTCTTTAAAACAGCTCGCGACTGAGCAAGTCAATGTTTGTACTATTGAAGACCCAATTGAAATGATTGAACCCAGTTTTAATCAGATGCAAGTGAATACTGGTATCGACTTAGGTTTTGCAGATGGTGTTCGATCACTGATGCGCCAAGACCCAGACATTATCATGGTCGGGGAGATTCGTGATGCAGATACAGCGAATATGGCGATCCAAGCTGCATTAACTGGGCATTTGGTTTTATCGACCTTACATACCAATGATGCACCTTCTAGTTTGACACGGTTGTATGATTTGGGTGTACAGCCATTTTTAACCTCAGCAACCATTTTAGGGGTATTGGCACAGCGTCTAGTACGTCAGCTTTGTCCACTTTGTAAAGAGATGGGTAATATTGATGCTCAACAATGGGAACATTTGACCTTTGATTATGTGATGGAAATGCCAAGTCAGATCTATCAAGCTAAGGGTTGTGAAGCCTGTCGACATACAGGCTATAAAGGACGTGTTGGTCTTTACGAGTTTATGCCGATTACTTTAGACACCAAGCAAAAAATTAGTGCTAACGCGACTTTGGATCAACTCCGCCAACAAGCGAAGAAAGAAGGCGTTGAACCTTTGCGAATCGCTGGCGCACGTAAGGTTTTGGCAGGGCAAACCACATTAGAAGAAGTATTAAGGGTTGTTCCGCTGAATTAATTGGAATTATTTTTTAACTATTTTTAAATTATGTTTGAATCTGAGGATTTCTTAAGATTCACCTCATCTTGCTTTGTTTTAATAGCTTCATCAAATAGACAAACAACACAAGAGGTAAATCACATGAACTTATTTTCTAAAACGTTGATGGCTACAGCTTTAATTGGTGCAACGACTTTTGCAATGGCGAATACCACAGTGAACCAAGGGGCGATTGCACCAACCACGACACAGTCGGTTAAACATGCGTTGACGTTGAAAGATGATAACAAAGTGAAATTAAAAGGGTATATCGTGAAGTCAGTGGGTGATGAAAAATATCAATTCCGCGATAACACAGGCACGATCACTGTCGATATTGATGATGAATTGTGGCAAGGTAAACCAATCTCTGCAAAAACACCTGTGACTATTGTTGGTGAAATCGATGTCGATTACAAACCGACTAAGCGTGTCGAGGTTGATGTAGATCAAGTCGTATTTTAAGCGCTAAGTGACTGTTTAAACTGATGGTTTAAATTTGCAGATTAAAATGAATGCTAATTCTACGACATGATGAACGATGACTTTCAATGAGACTCGTTCATCAATCAAAGCCACATATCCTGATATGTGGTTTTTTCATATTTAGGTGCTTCAAAGTCCTACTCAAGCTCTTTAATACTCAGGCTTGTGAATTTGAGATAAGTCCTAAATCTTTGTCACATGAATAAAGTAGACCTGAGATACATGCTATGTTAAAGACTTAAACTTATCTAAAAACATAACGATATTGGATCATGAAACATGCGCATTTTACTGGCTGAAGATGATATTTCTCAAGCTGAAAGTATCAAGTCATGGCTAGAGATGGATGGTTACAGTGTGGACTGGGTAGAGCGAGGTGATCACGCCATTCTCGCATTAGAGCAACATCAATATGATTGTTTACTACTTGATCGTGGCTTACCTAAAGCATCGGGCGATGAAATTTTAAAAGCGCTTCGTGCCAAACAATCAGATGCACCCGTGATTTTTATTACCGCACGCGACAGTATTAGCGATCGAGTGGATGGCTTAGATTTAGGGGCGAATGACTATTTGGTCAAGCCCTTTAGCTTGGAAGAGTTATCTGCTCGCGTCCGCAGTCAGCTACGCCAGAAACAATCTGTGATTTCACATCAGATTCATTATGCGAACTTAGTTTTAGATACTCAAGCAAAGACCTTGTTGATGGATGGTCAAGCGGTAAACCTCACAGCAAAAGAGTTTCAAATATTATATAAACTTATGCAAAAACCAGAGTATGTGCTGACTCGTGAACAACTTGAAGAATCACTGTATGCATGGGGCGATGAAATTGAAAGTAATGCGATTGAGGTGTTTATCTATCAATTACGTAAAAAAATTGGTGCTAAGCGGATCAAAACATTACGTGGGCTAGGTTATAAAATGAATCAAGAATAAGTCCTTTTGTAATCTAAATTGGATTCAATGATGGTTTAGAGCTTGGATCTATAAACCTTTCAAATTCCAAGTTTGTTAGTTTTTAAGTTTGTCTTTTTTTTCGTAGGTCATGATGATGATGCCGAAGGGTACTAAAATGCCGAAAAGATCTGCAGTTTCTCTACAACATAAACTGGTCAAAACGTCGGTTTTGAGTTCTGTGCTTGCAGGGCTGATTGCATTGACTTTGCTCTTTGCGCTTACGATTTACCAAACAATGACCATTCAAGATGAAATCATGGATGAGATTTCAGATATGTTGTTGGTTTCTGATTTGAGCAGTCGTTCAGGATCTGAAGTAGATGAACTCAGTGAGCAATTTGAAATACAGTATCAACTGTTTTATCAGCAAGAGTTATTAACCCAATCCAATGAGTTCGACCCTCAATGGAATCAAAGCTATCCCATCTTTTTTCAGCATGACCATTTGGGATTAGCTTGGATTGATGGCGCTTTGGTACGTGTTTATAGCATGACTAATGATGATCAAACCTTGAAAATGTATCAACCGATTAAGGTTCGGTTTCATGCTGTACTGGAAAGTGTTTTAAGTTTTGCGATCATTCTGTTGATCTTGTGGTTGTTACAATGGTTAATCTTATATTTTTCGGTTAAAAAACAATTCAAATCGATTCATCGATTATCTCGCGATATCTCAGAAAAAACAGCGCAGGATTTAACACCTATTGTTCAAGATCAACCGGAATTTAAAGAGCTTCAACCGATGGTCAAGCAACTGAATCAGATGCTGATGCGCTTAGATCAATCATTACTAGCAGAGCAACGTTTCACTTCAGATGCCTCGCATGAACTGCGCTCTCCGCTCTCCGCCATTCAAATGCGTTTACAACTACTCAAGCGTAAATATCAGAATGAAGGAATATCAGATGACTTAGATCAAATTCAAGTGGATGTAAGTCGTGGAACGAATGTGCTCGAAAATTTATTACTTTTGGCTCGTTTGGATCCAAGTCAACAAGATTCACTACCGCGTACTCATGTTGATCTGAAGCAAATCATCATTGATGTGCTGAAAGCCTTAGAACCTTTTTCCAATGCAAAAAATATCCGTGTGGATTTGAATGTTACATCAACGATTATTCGAGCCAATCCAGAGCTGATTTTCAGTTGTGTACGCAATATTATCGACAATGCCATTCGTTATAGTACTGAAAATGGCTTGATCCATATTGGTGTAGAACAACATCAAGAAACTGCCAAAGTTATCGTGCGAAATAGTGGTGAACCCGTTTCAGAAGAAACCATCACGCGTATGGGGGAGCGCTTCTACCGTGAGCTAGGGACGAAAACTCAAGGTTCAGGTTTAGGGCTATCGATATGCAAAAAAATTATTGAACTGCATCAGGGCAGTATAGAGTTTAATCATCCGTCTCAAGGTGGACTAGAAGTGATTGTTCATCTACCAAAAGGTTTTGAATGAATTGAAATAGTTTCGCCGTAAAATTCTAACTCTATTGTTTGATAATTTTAAGATTTGAATATGGATTGAATGCTTGAAGATCAATGGAATATGTATTCCAACAGGGAATTGATATTAAGAATAAAAAGTGAGGTTCAATGACTAAAAAGCAGTATGCGCTGATTCATACTGCTTATGTCCACGATTATTATTATGGTGCTTATTCTAATTTTTATTTGGTTAGAATGAGTCGGTTATTGCGGGTCAAACGCAGTCGGTACTCTTCGCCTGCATGCATAATTCGAATTTCACGTCCAAGTGAAAAAAGGTTGTTGGAATGAAGCATTGGCAATGCTTGGTGAGATTCAGTATTACGGGTAAATAAGCTAAATGGTGCGTTCATTCCGTCGACTCCGTGGTATATTGGGGAACGGTTTAAATGATAATCATTATCGAATAGGCCTGTCAATGATAATTATTATTATTTATAAAAAAACTAAAATTGCTTACAATTCGGTAAACGTTCGAAGTGTCTGATGATGAATAAACCGATTGTAAATGTGGCTATAGGCATGCTTCTGCACCAATCCAAAGTTTTGATTGGATGGCGACAGGCTCAACAACATCAAGGAAATAAACATGAATTCCCAGGGGGGAAGGTTGAGTCAGGTGAAACGCCTGAACAAGCCTGTACTCGAGAAGTGTTTGAAGAAGTTGGAATTGGCATTCAACAATGGCATCGTTTTGATGTAATCAAACACGAATACGAAGAGATTCATGTGCATTTGCATTTATTTCATGCAACTGTTGAAGCTGAACAACTTCAACAGATTCAAAAACCATGGACGTGGTATGAGCGTTCGCAGTTGAGGCAGTTGAATTTCCCGAAAGCCAACGATGCGATTATTGAGAGATTGGATTGGTTGCATTTGATTAAGGTGAGTAACCAACTTTTAGATGTAGATGAGCTGGCATCTGATTCACTGATGTATCTTCGACAAAGTGGTGAAGCTTCAGCAGATCTTATTTTAGAAATCGAGAATCTCTCAGCTGAGCAATTAAATCATTTAATTTTGAATATTGATCTATGGAAACAATTATCACCAATTATTCAAAAAAAAATCTCAGCGGTGCACTACAAACAAGATCAATTGATGAACTTGAGTCATTCAGATCGCATTATCGGCATAAGAACAATCGCGGCTTGTCATGATGTGGTCAGTCTAGAGCGAGCAGAACAGCTTGGATTTGATGCGGTTATTTTGAGCCCTGTACTTCAGACAGCAACTCATCCTGATACAAAGCCTTTAGGGTGGGAGCAATTTCAGACATTCGTGAAGAATGTCAATATTCCTGTGTTTGCTTTAGGAGGATTGAGTCCCTGTGATCTTAAAATTTCCCAAGCGCATGGCGCATATGGTGTAGTAGGAATCAGTCAATTCTAATCATACCAATGGTAATTGAGTTGAATCAATTAAAGTAAAATACGTTCAATAAGCTTCAATTAAAAAAGTTAAATTCAGCTCCACTTAAAGCAAAACAAACTTAATAAGATTGAAGTTTGTTTTGCGCTTCTTGGATCAGTTGAGGCTTCTTTTGTAGCTGACCTGATTTTAAAATCACCATCCAAAGTTGTCGTTTCATTGCATCTGTTTGCGCATAACTCAAACCACGACGTGCAAGCGACTCTGCATTTTTAGCCTGATTTTTATGATTGGCAATCATGGCTAAGTACATGAAAGCTTCAGGACTTTGTGGGGCTAGTCGTTGCGCATTTAAAGCATTTTTTTCAGCTTCATCCCATTTGGCTTGCTTAAATGCATGATGCGTATTTTTAATCAATTGCTGATAGGCGGGTAGATTACGACCATCATCAAAGCGCTGTTGCGACTGTTGTGTAGGAATAACAATTTTTTCACGTTGAATCTCTGGGCGGTCATACGGCGTGATTTTAATGCCATCAGGTGTCGTGACACCTTTTTGCTGTTCTTGAGTTTTTTCAGATGATTTTGCAGGTGATTGAGTATGTGGCGGTGCCATTTGACAAGCAGCCAAGAGTATTGCGGTTAATGTAATGACACTGAATTGACGTAACATAATGGAGCACTCTTTAGTATCAAGCTAAAAAAATCATGAGGAAAATAAAAACGCCTCAACCATAATATAAATGAGGGTTGAGGCGTAAAATTTTCACTAAATTTTACATTTAAGCGAAGTCTATATAGACCTAGCCTAATGCAAAATTATTGTTGAAAGCTTCCGCTGGAAATCACACGTCCATTCGACTCAGAGAGTTCTTGTTCCATGTTGCTTTCACTTTCGCGGATATAGTTTTCGATACTATCTTCTGTTACAGCCTCAGAACTTGTAGCACCGTCTGGAGTATATGTCGGTTCGACTTGATAATGAGGCAAACCACATGCAGTTGCACGTTTCGGCACAGTATGTTGTAACATTGGAATATACAATGCACCTTCACATCCTTGCGCAGAGAGTTCACCTGTAGAGGTATCAACCCAATGCCATTGCACATCATGGGTCTGTCGTAAGTTGACGGGTTTTTGACGTAATTGTTTCATTACATTGGTCCAAACAGGAAGTGCACCTGACGAACCTGTTAAACCTGTCACTTTATTATCATCTAAACCAAGCCACACCACAGCCATATGATTGCCTGAATATCCTGCAAACCATGAGTCACGTGTATCATTGGTTGTACCCGATTTACCTGCAAGATTTAAACTTGTTGGTAAGCTGTTATATGCCGATTTACCTGTACCAGATGACATCACCCGTTGTAAGCCATAATTCAATAAATAGGCAGCCGATGGATCGATGGTCTGTTGAACATTTAAGTTATAACGATCCAATACACGACCTGTTGAATCTACGACTGTACGAATCGATTTGGTTGGATAACTAAAACCACCTGTTGCGAAGTTGCCATAAATGCTCATTACTTCCATCGGTGACATATTTACAGCACCAAGGAAGATAGACGGATAACTTGGAACTTGGGATTTCACGCCCAATTTGATCAGCTGATTACTAAAGGTCGATAAACCAAATTCCTGACCCAATCGAACAGCAGACAGGTTGTACGAATTTGCTAAAGCTTGCAACATCGGCACGTAACCATTGCCACTACCGCTATAGTTTTTGGGTGTCCAAGATTTATTGCCTTCAATAGGGATGCTAATCGGATTATCTTCAACACGACTTGCCCAAGTGTATCGACCAGACTCTAATGCACTCAAATAAATCACAGGTTTCAGTAAAGAACCGACTTGGCGTTTTGCATCCAATGTACGGTTAAAGCCAGTAAATGATCCTGTTGAGCCTACTGCGGCAATCAGCTCACCATTTTCAGGACGAGAAACCAATACTGCACCTTGTAAATTTTTAAGGCGTGCTGGGTTGGCTTTGCTTAAACGAGCCACTGATTCTGCAAACGTCGTTTGAACTTTGGTCTGTGCAATTGGATCTAGAGTCGTAAAAATCTTCAAACCTTGATTGGTTAAATCACCTTCTTGATATTCCGTTTTTAATTGACGGCGGACAATGTCCATAAAGTCAGGGAAGCGAGCCGGGCCTACGTTTGGCTTATCGATCACATTCAAAGCTTTTGCTGATTCGACTTCATATTTTTCTTGGGTTAAATAACCCATGACCACCATGTTTTTTAATACGATATTGCGACGTTTAATTGCTGCTTCAGGATTTTTCCACGGATTATAGAGTGTTGGACCTTGGACTAAACCGACCAAAAATGCTTGTTGAGCAATACTCAACTCACGAAGAGGCAGTCCAAAATAGAATTGCGATGCCAAACCATAACCATTGATTGAATAACTACCGTTTTGCCCTAAATTCACTTCATTTAAATAAGCCTCAAGAATCTCATCTTTGCTGTAATGAAAATCAAGAAGAACCGCCATCATCGCTTCATTGACTTTACGTTTCAACGTACGTTCAGGGGTCAAATAGAAGTTTTTAACCAACTGTTGGGTGAGGGTAGAACCTCCTTGACGACGACCTCCAGTCACATTACTGACTAAAGCACGTGCAGTCCCACGAATCGAGATGCCATGGTGATGATAGAAATTGCGATCTTCAGTGGCGATCAAAGCTTCAATTAAAGGTTTCGGTACTTTATTGAGTTTAATCAGCACTCGGTCTTCATTATGCTGAGGATAAATTCCGCCAATCAGCATCGGCTCTAAACGTGCAATCCCTGTGGTTGAGGGCTTAGTCGCTTTAATTTCAGCAACTTGATTTTCAGTAAATGAGACTTGTAAAATTTGTTCTGGATCAACACTATCGCCGTAGTCAAAACCACGTGTATGTACATAAACGGTATTATTTTGAACCAGATATTGACCAGACTTGGTGTAGTTATCTGAATTTTTATATCCTAGTAAGCCAAGCTCTTTTTGAAAATCTGCCTGCTCAACCGGTGCATTTGCATAAATTTCTAACGGTCGCGCATACACTTTTGCTGGAATATCCCAACGATTACCCTCAAATTTATCGCGAATGATATTATCGAGACGAATCAGATAAATACTAAAAACAATAAATGCCGCAATGATGAGCAAAGAGAAAATTAAAGCAATAAAGCCAATTCCACGTTCATATTTCATAAATTAAAGAAATAACCCGAATATTTTCACCAATCATGCGAATGTTTTCATTTTTTTGCAATAATGAATCTGTGAATTTAATGAAATAAGTTGTTTAATTAATCATCGGCTTAAAGCATGTTTTCATTATAAAGGATGACTTTGTCAGTCTTTTATGCGCATAAGCTACATTTGAAACTCAGTTGAAATATGTAAGTCGCACAATGATAGTGTTATTATAGTTTTAATCATTTCGGAGCTTTTGCATACGTGCATCTTTTAGCCAAGACATTTCGTAATATTGGACTCATTGGTCGCCCAGATAAGTCATCTGTGGTGGATACTTTATGTTTGATTCATGATCATTTAGTTAGTTTAGGCTTACATCCAGTCTTCGATTCTGAAACGGCTAAACTTGTTCCCTATGAAAATTCTCAGACGGTGAGTCGGGCTTTATTAGGTGAAGTGGTTGATTTGGTCATCGTGGTGGGTGGTGATGGATCGCTACTCCATGCTGCTCGTGCATTGGTCAAGTTTAATACGCCAGTACTCGGTGTAAACCGTGGTCGCTTGGGTTTTTTAACCGATATCAAACCGACTGAAGTGCTGTTTAAATTGGATCAAGTGCTTAAAGGTGAGTTTCAGTTAGATCGACGCTTTCTTTTGGAAATGGAAGTGCGTAAAAACAACGAGATCATCTACGATGCAATTGCCTTAAACGATGTGGTGTTACACTCAGGTAAATCGGTTCACATGATTGATTTTGACCTGCATATTGATGGTCAGTTTGTCTATCGTCAGCACAGTGATGGTTTAATTGTATCGACCCCGACTGGCTCTACAGCTTATGCATTATCTGGTGGTGGACCAATTTTACATCCAAGTATGGATGCCATTGCCCTTGTTCCAATGCATCCACATACTTTGTCTTCACGACCGATTGTTGTCGGTGGGCAAAGCGAAATAAAGATCCAAATTCGTGAAAACCGTGTTTTACCGATGGTCAGTGCCGATGGTCAGCATAGTGTTTCATTGAATGTTGGAGATAGCTTACATATTCGTAAGCATCCGTTTAAACTGGCGTTATTACATCCGCCGGGGTATGACTTTTATATGGCATGTCGTACCAAATTAGGATGGAATCAAGATTTTGAATCATTTCAGCAACAGGATTGACCATGAATATTGAACAAATGCTCGCTGTATTGGACGCAGATATTGTTGCGCGTTTAAGAACAGCTGTCGAAATTGGAAAATGGCCCAATGGTGTTGTTTTAACGAAAGAGCAACGTCAGACTTCTATGCAAGCGGTGATTGCATGGGAAGCACAGAATTTACCTGAAAATGAGCGTTCTGGTTATATCGACAAAGGGCATAAAGAAGAAGGGGATGAGTGCGATTCACATGTACCAGAACCTGAATTTCAACCGATCAAGTTTGTTTAATTTTTCACACCAAACATCGATTGAACTAATAAAGACACCCAAAGGTGTCTTTTTTATTTCAGGCATTGATCAAATTTGGGCTTATTATTGAGTTGATGACTTCTTAACATTAACAGAGAGCTTATTTGTTTCGATTTAGCCACAGTTGATTTGCTTTCAGCATGGCATCTTCATACGTGATTGCCTCACCCATCGTATATAAAGCAATGCCTATGGTTTCAGTTACTGCGAGCTCTCCATATTCATGATTTTGTTGACCTAACCAGATTTGTTTGAATGTTTCTAAATCGAGTTCCTCTTCGATTGGACTGCGATCAGGGGTTAATTTAGGCAGTTCATGTTCATAAAGTTCACCTTCTTTAATTCCGCAAATTAAAGTTTTGGCATCAGGGTTGCGCTCAAACTCTCCACCTTCACCTTTAATCACCGCACTATTTTTATAGCCCAATTGAAAGGCAGCTTGTTGATGCGAACTACGATAAGCAGGATGGAAAATCGACTGTAAAGTGGCTTTTGCATTAAATGGGTTAATTAAGCGAGCGAGTGTATGAATAGGTGAGCGTAGACCCATGACATTTCGAAGTGAGATTAAATCACTCAAAATCGGTGCAAATGCTTCTAAAGGAATATAAGCAAAATGACGCTGTTGGACTTGGGCTTCAACTTCATCATCGGTACGGCAAATTGGATAATCTAAATATTCTAAAACTTGCTCGGTATAGACCCGATTCAAAGTGTGACCCGCAGCACCATGCATCACGATTCGACAACCATTTTGAGCCAAAGTGAGAGCGGCCAGTAAATACCACGGATAGTGCTTACGCTTTCCTGCATAAGATGACCAATCTAGATCCACTTCAATGGTTTTAAGGTTGAGTTGATCTTTGGTAGCTCGCACAAAACCAGTTAATTCATCTACAGATTCCTCTTTGACTCGTAACAACATCAGAAATGCACCAAGTTGGACATCCAGGACTTCATCTTTCAAAATCATACTAAAGGCTTGATAGGCTTCGTCATAAGTAAGTGAACGAGCACCATTTTTACCTTTACCCACAATACGGACAAATTGGGCAAAAGGATGTTCAAAGTCCTTATAGAGATTTCTTTTGCTATTCATAAAGCTGGAATGTTCAATCAAAGATAGACCAAGACATTAGCATGAATAGGGCTGTGAATTAAATATCTCGACTGAATTAAACGTATCGTCAATGACTCTTTATAAATCGCTTTGGTATAACGTATTTTATGACTATTTTGTCGGAAGAAATTGTACCTTTGCGTTCATGACTTTTATGGAAAAAATGATTAGGATTCGGTTGGACAGAATCAAAAACACATGTAATCACCCAGAAACTTAACAAGCAAAAAATGTAATAACTAAGATAAGGAATCCAACAATGCTGGCATACGATGCAGATCTAGAACTCTTTCGCGACAATTTTAAACGCTTTATGTCTGAACATATTGCGCCTCACTATGAGCAATGGGAGCGTGAAGGATTGATGCCTCGTTCAGTCTGGACATTGTTGGGTGAAAATGGATTTTTATGTGTCGATGTCCCAGAAGAATATGGTGGATATGGAGTGCCAACTGAATATTCTTTAATGTTGGTTGAAGAGTCTGCACGTGCAGGCTATAGCGCATTATCTACAGGGATCTCTTGCCATTCTGAGATTGCTGCGCCTTACATTTTAAATATTGCCAATGAAGAACAAAAACAATATTGGTTGCCGAAAATGGTCGCAGGCGAAGTCGTAGGTGCAATTGGGATGACCGAGCCAGGCGCAGGATCAGACTTACAAGCCATGCGTACCAGTGCAATTTTAAATGGTGATCATTATGTACTGAATGGCTCTAAAACCTTTATTTCAAATGGTCAGCATGCTGATTTGGTGGTATTGGCAGTAAAGACTGATCCACAAGCCCGTGCCAAAGGTGTTTCATTGATGTTGGTTGATACGCATTTAGACGGTTTCAAAAAAGGCACCAATCTTGAAAAGATCGGTTTACATTCACAAGATACTTCAGAGTTGTTTTTTGACAATGTGAAAGTGCCAGCCAATCAATTATTGGGTCAAGCAGGTCAAGGTTTTGCTTATCTCATGCAAGAACTGCCACGTGAACGTACCGCAATTGCAGCAACAGCTTTAGGGGCGATTCGTGGTTCGATTGATGTGACTGTTCAATATGTGCAAGAACGTCAGGCATTTGGTCAAAAGATTGGTCAATTCCAAAACTCACGCTTTGTATTGGCGCAGGCGAAGATTGATGAGCTTGCGACGGCAGCTTTTTATAATCAAAATTTAGCGCTTTATAAAGCAGGCAAGCTCGATGTTGAAACGGCGGCTGCGTTGAAGAGTTTTAGCACGGATATGCAAATGAAAATTGCCGATAATCTATTACAGCTCTTTGGTGGTTATGGCTATATGAGCGAATACCCAATTTCACGTTTCTTTGTCGATGCACGTATTCAAAGGATCTATGGTGGTACCAATGAAATTATGAAAGAAATCGTCGCGCGTGGCATGTTAGGGCGTTAAGCCCGGATTGAAATATCGGATCTGATTCGATATTTTTGATTTGGATAAAAGTTTCATATTTTTATAAGAAAGGGGGCGAAAGTGTGTTTTAAACAGGCTTTTGCTCCCAACCATCTATTTCTAGAACTCAATATTTTCAATGAATAAATGAGCGCTATATTATCCATAATCATCATTAGACGCTGATGTATATCATTTGAAGTCGAAGTGTTTTATAAAACCTCTCAATCCCTTTTAAACGCTCTGCTTCTCCATTCTTAATCCAATGAAATCAGAAGATTTACTAATTCGTTGAATGAACGATATTGATTTAAAAATGTGCCGTGATTTGGTTATAAATGCTATTCAAAAAATTGATGAATAAATCAACTGTATATTTTTAAAACTGAATGCTAGAAAGTCTTGTTGCTTAACATTTGAAAGCTAACTATTGTTATACTGTTCACATACGTTTTTTGCAGGGCGACATAACAATGGTCAACGATGATCAAAATGCAGTAGATTCTTTAGATTTAGCTCAGATTCGTGATGGAATTGATTCAGTAGATCAACAAATTCAAGAACTTATTAATCGACGTGCGAAACTTGCTGAGGCGGTTGCTAAAGCGAAATTTGCTTCTGAAGAAAACCCACTGTTTTATCGTCCTGAACGTGAAGCACAAGTTTTACGTAATGTTATGGCACGAAATCAAGGTCCATTGTCAGATACGACCATGGCTCGTTTATTCCGTGAAATTATGTCTGCGTGTTTGGCACTTGAAGCTCCGCAAAGTATTGCATTTTTAGGGCCGGTTGGGACTTATACGCATTCAGCAGTATTGAAGCATTTTGGTCAAGATGCGGTGATTCATCCGCTACCAACCATTGATGAAGTCTTCCGTGAAGTTGAAGCGGGTGGTGCGCATTATGGTTTAGTGCCTGTTGAGAACTCTTCTGAAGGTGTGGTAAACCATACCTTAGATTGTTTCAAAGCCTCTCATTTGAATGTGATTGGTGAAGTGGAATTACGTATTCATCACCAATTTTTAATTTCTGAAAATACGCGTAAAGACAGTATTAAACAGATTTATGCCCATCAGCAAACTTTAGCGCAATGTCGCAAATGGCTAGATGCGCATTATCCAGGTGTTGAGCGTGTCGCTTTGAGTTCTAATGCTGAAGCAGCTCGCCGTATTCGCAACGAATGGCATTCAGCAGCCATTGCATCTGAAACGGCTGCACAGTTATATAACCTAGAAACGCTACACACCAACATTGAAGATAATCCTGAAAATACCACACGTTTCTTGGTGATTGGGCGTGAAAAAGTACCGCAGTCTGGTAATGATAAAACATCATTATTGGTGTCGGCACATGACCGTGCAGGGGCACTTTTAGAAATTCTTGCGCCATTTGCAAAACATAATATTAGCTTAACCAGCATTGAGACACGTCCTGCACTTCCTGAAAAATGGGCGTATGTGTTCTTTATTGACCTTGAAGGTCATATCGAACAAGAGCATGTAAAAGCTGCGATCGAAGAAATTCGTCCATTGGTTAAAGAAGTTCGCGTATTGGGTTCTTACCCAATTGCAGTGCTATAAGGTACGATGCGTTCACATGTCTCAACCGTTATTTAAAAAAGTTGCATTTATTGGTTTGGGTTTGATCGGTTCAAGCCTAGCTCGAGTGATTCAAGCAGGACAGCTTGCTGAAACAGTCGTGGCTTCTACGCGATCGCAAAAAACCTTGGATGATGCATTGGCTTTGGGTCTGATCAGTGCAGGTTTTAATAATCCGATTGATGCAGTTCAAGATGCTGATTTGATTGTGTTAGCACTTCCTGTACGTGCAACACAAAAGATTCTTGAAACCATTAAACCGTATTTATCTGCCCATGCGATTATTACCGATGTGGGTAGTACCAAAGCTAATGTGGTTGAAGCAGCAAGAGCTGTCTTTGGTGATCAGATTCCTGTTGGTTTTGTACCCGGTCATCCGATTGCAGGTGCAGAACATACTGGTGTGCATGCCGGTAAAGTGGACTTGTTTGTCAATCATAAAGTGATCTTGACGCCGATTCCAAGTAGTGCGGATTGGGCTGTGCAAAAACTCATTCAACTTTGGCAAGCTGCTAAAGCTGAAGTGATTTGTATGGATGTTGAGAAACACGATGAGGTTCTTGCACATACCAGCCATTTACCGCATCTGATGGCATTTAATTTAGTAGGTCAGTTGGCCAATCGTCAGGATAACTTGGATATCTTTCGCTATGCAGCGGGAGGGTTTCGAGATTTTTCCCGTATTGCTGCCAGTGATCCACAAATGTGGCACGATATCTTCTTTGCCAATAAGAAAGCGATTTTAGAGGCTGTCGATGGCTTTGAATCCCAACTGCAAACTTTAAAACAGCTGATTCAAGATGAAGATTCTCATGCATTGATGGGATTGCTTGGAAATGCGCAAGCTGCGCGCCAACATTTTAATCATATGCTTGCTAAGAAACCGTTAATGGAGAAAAACAAAGTGACACAACAATTTACCATTCAGCCCGGTGTTAAATCTTTCCAAGGTAAGTTTACCGTGCCAGGTGACAAATCTGTGTCACATCGTTCAATCATGTTTGGTGCGATTGCAGAAGGCACAACGCATGTCACAGGTTTCTTGGAAGGTGAAGATGCATTGGCAACCCTTCAAGCTTTTCGTGCCATGGGCGTCAATATTGAAGGGCCTAAAAATGGCGAAGTGACCATTCATGGTGTCGGTATGAATGGATTGAAAGCACCCGTGGGTGAACTCTATATGGGTAACTCTGGGACTTCAATGCGTCTGCTTTCAGGCATGCTGTCTGCACAAAAGTTCGATTCAGTAATGACAGGTGATGCTTCACTCACTAAACGTCCAATGGAGCGTATTGCAAAACCTTTACGTGAAATGGGTGCGCAAATTCAAACCACGGGTGAGCGTGGTACACCACCTGTTTCCATTACAGGTAATCAAGCTTTAAAAGGTATTCATTACGACTTACCGATGGCTTCTGCACAAGTGAAATCAGGGATTTTGCTTGCAGGTCTATGGGCTGAGGGTGAAACTGTCGTAACTGAGCCAGAGCCAACACGTGATCACTCTGAGCGTATGCTCCGTGCGTTTGGTTATGACGTAAAAACTGAAGGCAATCGTATCTCACTTCAAGGTGGCGGTAAGCTTGTTGGCACTGAAATTCAAGTGCCTTCAGATATTTCATCTGCTGCATTCTTTATGGTCGGTGCTGCAATTACTGAAGGTTCAGATGTGACACTTGAAGCGGTTGGGATCAATCCAACGCGTACAGGTGTGATTGAAATCTTGAAGCAAATGGGCGCTGACATTACGGTTCAAAATGAGCGTATTGCAGGTGGCGAGCCGATTGCAGATATTCGCATTCAAGGGACACGTACATTAAAAGGCATTCATATGCCTGAAGATCAAGTACCACTTGCGATTGATGAGTTTCCATCATTATTTATCGCAGCGGCATGTGCTGAAGGTCAAACGATCTTAACGGGTGCAGCCGAACTTCGTGTGAAAGAGTCTGATCGTATTCAAGTGATGGCTGATGGTTTGAAAACCATGGGCATCGACTGCACGCCAACTGAAGATGGCATCATTATCGAGGGTAAAGGTCAATCTGGTGAGTGGGGTGCAATCTTCACAGGTGGTGAGATTGAATCTCATCATGATCACCGTATTGCAATGAGCTTCTCGATGGCGGGTTTACGTAGTTCGGGTGAAATCAAAATTGTGGGAACAGAGACGGTAGCGACGAGTTTCCCGACGTTTACTGAATTGACGCAACAAGCTGGACTTTCTATTCAGGTTTCAGAACTTGCATAAGGTTTAAACCTGTTACGGGGCTAAGACATTAGTCGAAGTAGGCTGTCTTAAATCGCCAAATACTGCAAATTTCTTTCAAACCGCCAAGCTTAATGCTTGGCGGTTTTGCATTTATTGCTTATGCTAAAACCATACAATAAAAATGCCTTTGGGTGAAGTAATGAGAAAACTACAATTTATTGCAGATTGTGCAAAGCATGGCGATTCACAAGGTGATTCATGCCAATTAACTCAAGGCTATGTAAAAAATTTATTGACCAAGGAATTGGTGAGTTATGGTTTTGATGTTTCTTCTCAACAAGATCAACAACAATTGGCAGTTCAAGTCGAAGATCATCCAGTTGGACTTGGCGTCAATTGTGATGTTAAAAATGAAAATGGATTGTTGGTCTGTGAAATCAGTGCACATGCTGATGAAGCGCAAGACTGGTTCACTAATATAGAGACACAAAGCGTGATCAAGCAATTAGCCCAAGCGGTTGAAAACACGTTGAAAGAAGATCAAAGTTTTAGGGATTTTCATTGGAAGTGATTCAAATTTAAAACACAAGTTTGGAAATAACGATAGGTCAATGACCCATTCTTCATCCGTGTATTAGAGTACAAAATGTATTTACCTGAACAATTCGAAGAAAAAAGGGCAGAAGTGCTCATCGATTTAATTCAAAAGCATGTACTGGGCTGTTTGATTGTACATGCTCATGGTGAGCTAGAAGCCAATCATTTACCTTTTGAATATGATGCAGATCAGCATCTTCTGTTGGCACACATTGCGAAGAAAAATCCTTTATATCAACGCTTAGAGCAATCACAGCAAGCTCTGGTGGTATTTACCATAAATGATGCTTATGTCTCACCCAATTGGTATGAGGGGAAGTTTAAACATCATCGAACAGTGCCGACATGGAATTATGCGGTGATTCACATCAAAGGTCAGGTCAGTCTGATTGAAGATGAGAAAGCGCTTCGAGGCATTCTGGCTAAGCTCACCAGACGTCATGAAGCTCAACAAGATAAGCCTTGGAAGATGGGCGATGCACCTCAGGATTATATCCAAGATCAGTTGCAACAAATCGTTGGAGTTCAAATTGAGATCAAAGATCTCATCGGTAAATTCAAACTCAGTCAGAATCGAAGTGAACAAGACGTTCGAAATGTTGCATCAGCTTATCAGCAAAATGGTCAGTCACAGCTCAGTGAACTGATGCTAAACGCTTTGGATGAATCAACCCATTCCTCATAAAACATCTTGTTATTTAAACTCGAGCAACAATGAAATAGACCACCGCTTGGTGGTCTATTTTTGATATCAATTTACGCTGTTAAAAAGCGGGTAATCGCGATACGTAACTGTTTTAAATAACCGGTGAAGAAATGATTTGCCCCGGGTAAAACCGTCAAAATATGACGTTGTGGTTTTGCCCATTCGATCAAGTCAGAAAGTAAGGTAACTTCATCTGCTTCACCATGAATAAACAGGATATCCCCTTTAATCGCAGGTGTTACATAGTGGCGAATCCCTGCAACAGTTGCAGTCGGTAAGCCACAGAGAATCACTTGCTCGGGTTGAATTTCATCTGGTAATGAATGATATGCTTTCGCCATGACATGTGCACCAAAACTAAAACCACCGACATAGAATGGCAAAGTAATGTGTTTTTGACGCACTTGTTTAATGACTTCTAAAATATCATCGGTTTCGCCGAAGCCCTCATCGTGTACGCCATCACTTTGGCCAGAACCACGGAAACTTGGACGATATACCACATAACCGCGCTCTAAGAACATTTGAGCAAGCAGCGTGGGTACTTTGTGTTGTGGGGTGCCACCTTGGAGTGGGTGAGGGTGACAAACGACAGCAAATCCTTTCACATCGCCCTGAGGATAGTCAACAAAAACCTCAATTTTGCCAACAGGCCCTTGAATGAACATTTGTTCAGACATAAATTTACCGATTAAATAGCAGGGGGAATCGGATATTTTACAGTCAATAGTGGCAAAAAACACAAATGGAAATAAAATAAGTCTACTGTTATAGTTTGTTTAATTGTTTTTTGATCAGGTTTCTATGCTCGCCTTAATTTCCCCTGCTAAGACGTTAGATTATGAATCTACACTTCCAACTGATACACATACTTTACCAAGACTCTTAGAGCATTCACAACAGCTTATAGACCTAAGTCGTAAGCTTTCAGCGACTGAGATTGCAACATTAATGAGCGTGAGTGAAAAGATTGCAACATTGAATGTGGCTCGCTTTAACGATTGGAATCAAGACTTTAACTTTTCAAATGCACGACAAGCCCTGTTTGCATTTAAAGGGGATGTGTATACAGGCTTAGATGCTTATGCTTTGGCAGATCAAGAGATTGAGTATGCACAGCAACACTTGCGTATGCTATCGGGCTTATATGGCTTATTGCGCCCATTAGATCTCATGATGCCCTACCGTTTAGAAATGGGAACGAAATTGGCCAATCCTCGTGGTCATAACTTGTACGAGTTTTGGGGCAATATCATCACGGATTTAATTAATGAAGACCTTGCAGAAGTAAAATCCGAGTTGTTGGTCAATATTGCATCGGATGAGTATTATAAGTCGGTGAAAGAAAGCAAGATTAAAGCTGAGATTATCAAACCAGTATTCCTCGATCAGAAGAATGGTCAATATAAAGTGATCAGTTTTTATGCGAAAAAAGCACGTGGTTTCATGGCTCGATATATTATTGAGAATAAAATTGAACGTGCTGAAGATTTAAAGTCATTTAACACGGATGGCTATTATTTCGATGCAGACAGTTCTCTGAAGGGAGAGCTGGTCTTTAAGCGCGACGAACAAGCGGCTTAATCATCGACCTAATGATCTAAGCGTTATTATAAATTTAATGGAATAGAAGAGGCGTAAGCAATGCATATTGATTTGGAAAATTTTAAATCACATTGGTTGCGCTTTTCATTACTCCTTTCTCTTGATCCAAGATTAAGTCAATCTCTGTTAAATACGCTCATAAAAGCGTACACAGAGCCGCAACGCGCTTATCATAACGTTCAGCATATTGTTGAATGTTTAGCGCATTTTCAAAATGTTGAATCTACATTAAACGACCCTATCGCAGTCGAAACCGCAATTTGGTTTCATGATATTGTTTACAATCCGAAAGCTTTAGATAACGAATTACAAAGTGCTGAGTTGATGAAGCACGTCTGCGATAAATTTTTATCTGAGCAACACATAGAAAAAGTGTACCAATGGATTATTGCGACACAAAAGCATCGACCTTCGGATGATCATGACCTGAATACTTTATTGGATATTGATTTAGCAATATTGGGAAGTAGTGCAAAACGATTTGCAGAGTATGAACAACAAATTCAATTTGAATATGCTTGGGTAGATTTTGATATTTACCAAGTGAAAAGAAAACAAGTTCTTAAGCAGTTTGAGCAAATGAATCCCATTTTTCAAACACGTTATTTTTATCAGTGCTTTGAAAAACAAGCCAAACTCAATTTGAATGATGCGATTGGCGAGTTAAGTTAGCAACAACCCCATTGATTTGTACTCTACTTCAAAACGGCTTTGTTGCACAAAGGTTTGAAAGGCAGAGCTACCCTAATTGAGTTAAATTTAAGAGACAACTTGGGTATGAGGGCGACCTAATTCTGTGAATTTATTCAAGACCGCTATGCGTGCATGAATCTCATTCACCTGACTAGGGAAACTTCTTGATGTTAATTTATCGCCTAATAATTTGATGCAATGCATCTTGGTTTCCACCAAACTTCGACAATGATAACCAGACCACTTTTTCCAAAGCGATCTTCCTAGCCGTTTGACTGTTTTCAATAACTCATTGCGTTCTATAGACCTCGCTTGTTGATCTTTCCAAGGTTTTGCATTCTTTCTCGGTGGAATGACCGCATATGCATCTCGATCTAAAATGAGTTGTCGGCAGTGCTTTGTGTCATAAGCACCATCTGTATAAACAGAATCAATTTGTTCATCCAAGGGAATTTGAGCAAGTAAATCTTCAAATACTTGAGAATCACTGACATCATTTGTGGTGAGTTGTACTGCACGTATTTGCAGGGTTTTAGCATCTATAGCAATGTGAAGCTTACGCCATTGGCGACGATATTCAGACCCATGTTTCTTGCATTTCCATTCACCTTCACCAAGAAACTTCAAGCCAGTAGAATCTACAAGTAGATGCAGCCCATTACTACTTTTTTGATAGCTAATCGCAATATCAATATGCTTCTGTCTACGACAAAGGGTGGAATAATCCGGAGCTGTCCAATCTAATCCACAAAGCTTAATCAGGCTTTGAACAAAACCTGTAACCATGCGTAAAGAGAGTCGAAATAGAGATTTGATCATTAAGCAGCATTGAATCGCTGTATCGGAATAGGTTTGATTTCGACCTTGCTTGCCTTGTGATTGTGCATACCACTGAGTCTTTGGATCAAACCAAATGGAAATATTGCCTCGATTAATTAAGGCTCGATTATAGGATGACCAATTGGTTGTATGGTAGATTTTAGCTGCAGGTTTATTCATTTTGAAATTATATTGCTGAATAAGCCTT